>JAACJX010000187.1 GCA_014237545.1 Ardenticatenia bacterium
GAAACTGAGCCGCCGCAGACCCCGGCTGGCCTGCAATTGCTCTTCGGCTCGCTGCCGTTCCGTACTGGCCCGCCGCCGTTCTGCTGCGGCCGCGGCCTGGGCCAGGGTCAGTTCGTTTTGCCGTCGCGCTTCCTCTTTGTGGGCTTCCGTTTCCCGGGCGTTGATACCAGCGTTGATATAAACTTGTTCTTTCAGCGGAAGTTTCTCGCCCCGCTCAGCCAACCATGTCTCGGCCTCGGCCAGCGAGGTTCCGCGTAGCAGCGCCCCATCATCCTGCCCACTAGCCAGCCACATCGTCATGGCAGCTCTTAGCCGTTGTTGCCATTCGCGAAAGGTCCGGTCCTCGGCTATCCACCCTTGTAGCCGTCCCCAATGCTGGAAGAGCGCCTCATGGGCGACCTCGACCGTCTCGCGCCCCTGCTCGTCGCCGCCGGTGGTGAGCAGACGTTCGTTGGCCAGTTGCTGGACCAATGTCCAGTTTTCCTCGCCAACTTCTTCGCGCGTCGCCAGTCGCCGGGTATCGGCTGTGCCGATGCCGGGCTGGATCAACTGGACGAAGACAGATCGGGCGGCGGCCTGTTCCTCCGGACTCAGTCGAGCGAAAACAGTCTCCGCGTGTTTGGCCAGTGCGCCTTGAACCTGACCAATGGCGTTGTAGGCCTCGTGAGTCAGGCGACCCAATCGTTGCTCTTCCCATAATAGCGTCAGGGCAAACTCCAGCAAAGGGATGTTGCCGGGCTCATGTCCAACATCGTCCAAAATACGATTGACCAGGCCCGGCTCCAGTTTTACGTTCAGGACTGCGGCCGGCTCCACAATTGCCGCCCGCAATTCCTTCCGGTTCATCGGCCCAAGATTGATGTCGTGATCTTGCAGTCGGTCGGCAAACGGTCTATAGGAGAGCGCCTGGCCCATGAAGTCGGCGCGTAGCGTCAGGCAACAAAGTACAGCCGAGCCGGTAGATGAGCCTTTGGTCGGCAAGGCCAACAGCACGTCGAGGAAACGGCGTCGGCGCTCGAGATCGTGACACTGCGTGTAAAGTTCTTCAAACTGGTCGGCGATAAGCAATATGCGCTCGTCGGGTCCAGCAAGTTCTAGAAGGCGTTCGAGGATGTCGGACAAGTCCAGTTCGCCCGCCGATAGCGCCGCGGCCATCTTGTGCGTTTCCTTCAACTGGTCAACCTCGCTTATCCCTGACCCCAGATAGGGCAGAAGGGCTGCCGCTAGCGAACGGAACGGATCGCGACCCGGCCGGAATGCGATGACAAGCCACGCGTTGTCCTGGCGCAGCGCCGGCACCAGCCCGGCGAAGACAACCGATGATTTGCCGCTGCCAGACGGGCCGATGACCGCCAGGAGGCCGTTCCGGTTCGCTTCTTGGAGGAGTTTGGCGGTGTAGGTATCGCGCCCGTAGAAGTTGGCGGCGTCCGCTTCACGGAAGGCTTTCAGTCCGCGGTAAGGAGAGGGCGGCCGGCTTCTTTTGGCCAGCTCGGGCCAGGCTTCGATCAGCAACGGCACCGGAATGACATAGGCCGCCCGCACCCCGGCTTTGGGATCAGACCGGGTGACGAGGCCGACGACACCGCCAAGCGCCTCGTCCCAGACGGGGCCGCCGCTAAAGCCGGGCTCAACATGGTAGCCGCCTGGCCCGGTGTCGATTTGCAGCCAGCCCTGGGCCTGTGGGCCACGCATCTCGCCCTTTGCCCATACACCATCCTCGCGCCCTTTTGGGAAGCCATAGGCGCGAAACGGATGCCCCCAGAAATCGGCGGTGGCTACTAGAAAGAGAGGCCGGGCGTCTTTCGGCTTCATGCCATCTATCGCCAACCCGGCAATATCCAGATCGGGTCGCCATAGGAAGACTTGTCCGGACAGCGTGGTATCTCTATCCACAAGCGGGAAATCCAGTCGGATGACGTCGTTGGGTGGCTCGAGAGGATTCTCCGGCAGGCCGAGCGCCTCGCGGATCACGTGGACACAAGTGAGAATTTTCTCCTCGCCCACGAACAGGCCGGCACCAATGGGCGTTCCGGCCTGGTTGGTGATGCGAACGATCGCTGGCTCGATTTGGTGGCGCATGATGGATGTTGCTCGTGGGCTGGTCAATCTGGCCGGTGCGCTATAACTTACGTTTCCATGTATAGGTGCAGGTGAATGAACCGCTGGGAATAATCTTAGCCACGACGCCCGCGCTGATGCCGGTATCTTGAGCCAGACCAAACTGAAACTCAGTTGTGAAAGTATCTAGCTGATACTCTGCGCTATCGAGTATCTCGGCGTGGGGCAGTGCCTTGCGCAGAGCAATGCCCATACCGGTGAGTGGACCTCTCAGCACTTCTTCTAACTTCACTTTGACTGCCTGCATCGATTCGTTAAGCCCTGCCTCAACCAGGCCTTCGTCGTACGGTGTACGTATTCCGACTACCTTGATTTCGCCGTAGTCATCTCCTAGATCAAGCACGATTTGATTGAACTCAACTGGATCAAGCATCTTTTGTTCCTCCCTAGACGTCTGCCGGTTTGGCTAATGGTAACACCAAAGCGCTGTGACGGTGACTCAAGACGCTAAGAGCAAGACTTTGGCAAACATCTTGCCATTTTAGATTAGCGCCCTTAGGTAGTCATCCTTGTAGTACCGACCCAATCACCTGCTGCAACCGCCGCAATTCTTCCATGGTCTCTTCATATCCTTCTTTCGAGTGCAGTTCCTGAGCCATCTGTGCTCTTCCCTCCTCGCCCAGCCCATCCAGAAACCGCAACATCGCCTCTACCTTGCCTTGCAACACCGCCATCTGCCGCTCCTCCCTCGAAACCGGCGCGGCCGTGGCCCGAACGGCGCGTCGCTCTTCTCGCGCCAGCATATTCTCCACCAGCGCCGCCACGGCTTTCGTTACCGCTTGCCCCTGATCCTCGCCGGTGTTCTCGGCCTGCCAGGCCACAACCCGGTTCAGCGCCTCGATCTGCAGTTCCGGCTGCTTGCTCAACCGCTGGCTGATAGGCCGGATGGTTCGCTCGGGCAGGCGGTGGCGCCGGATGATCTCCTGCGCCCGCGGGTCGAGGTTGAGCACGGCCGTCACGTACTGCCGGTAGCGCTCGGAGACGTTCAGAGCGCGCTCCACCTGTTTCCAGGCCACTAGGGATGAACCAGGGGGTGAACCATGGTTCACCCCTCCTTCCGCTGCCTCGTCAATGCCCGACAATTCGTGCCGTAGCGCCAGGAACCCCTGGGCCTTCTCCACGGCGTCGATGTCCTCGCGCATAACGTTTTCGACGATCTGGTGAGCGCGAATGCTGACGCCTTCGGGGGCGATGGTGGCCTTGATCGTGTCCGGATTCCGCGTCTCCAACCCCTCCTGAATCTTCCGGTCGGCCAGGACGAGCAGCACGTGGGCCCAGTAGCGCCGCTCGCCGGTGACGATGAGGTAATTCACGCCTTCCGGCACCGGGGTATTGCCCGGCACGCGGCGCACCGAGATAGGGTTGATCAACCCATGCTGGGCGATGCTGTCAGCCAGCCGCCCCAGCTCGTCGAGGTCTCGTTTTAGTGCCTGATCGGCCTCGTTCTTTCGGGCGCGTGCCTGCCATTCGGCCATCGCCTTGGCCGGCGTCAGCGCGCCGTTCTGCACCTGTGCGGCTAGATCGCTAGGCAGCAATTGCCGCGGTTGGCGCGGGTCGGGCAGGATGGAGGCCAGCGGCAGGGGTGATAGGACGCCCGCTTTTTCGCGCAGTTGGGCCTGCGATTCCGGGCTCATAAAATCGGTGACGGTGCTGAATGTGCCGGATAATGAGCCTTTCTTAGCCACGGGCTACCTCCTTCACCACCCCGGCAAAGGCCTCGGCCGCGTCTCGGGTGGCGGCGTCGGTGGCGAACGCAAAAATGTCGGTCTGGGCGGCGTGGGCGTTGCGGACGGCAATGCGAGACGGGATGGCTGGAAATACCTTATCCCCGAACATCTGCCGCAGCCCTTCCAGTGTCTCGCGCGATTCGACCGTCCGGTCCTGCAGCGTTGGGATGACCCCCAGGAGCTGCAGGTCATTGATCTGGGCCACGTCGTTGATGGTGCGCTGCAGAAGCCCGATGCCAATAAGGGGGAAATAGCCCGGTTCGACGGGGATGATGATCTCCCCGGCGGCGATCAGGGCGTTGAGGGTCAGGATGCCCAGCGACGGCGGGCAGTCGATGATGATGAAGTCGTAGTCTTTGGCGACGCGTTTCAACGCGCTCGCCAGCCGGTCCTCGCGGCGAATGACGCCCAGCAGGTCGAGTTCCGCCCGGGCCAGCCGGATGTGGGAAGGCAGCAAATCCAGTGTTGCGGCGGCATATCCGGCGCGCTCGTTGGCCGGGAGGGTGATGGTCTTGATCGCCTCTCTGGCGGGTGTCTGGTTGACCAGGACTTCGTGTGTCGTGGCCACGCCGTCAGCCGGGCCCAGTGTGAACTGTGGCGAGAGGAACACGGCTGTGGCGTTGGCTTGCGGGTCGACATCGACCAGTAGCACGCGCTGCGGCCCCAGGACATCCGGCGCGACGCCGCGGGCCAGCCCGGCGGCCACGTTGACCGAGCAAGTTGTTTTTCCGGTGCCGCCTTTCTGCATGGCGACGGCGATGATTCTGGTCAAAGCTGACGTCCCTCCGTGGTGGCTATTTTTGCGTTCATCGTTATTCAGTATGTCTATCCTATGCCAGCCGCATCAAGAAACACGTCGATCACATAATCGTGGTACGACCGGCCCCCCAATCCTAACAGGGCTCTTTGCAACTCCAGAGCGCCCTGCCACTCAATTCTGCTGGTGGAAATGTGAGTCGGATCATTGAGAATGTAGAGGAATACCACGTAAGCATCTACCTTCGCAATCTCTCGCATGAAATACAGATGAGCGAGTCGATTGGCGTACTGGTAGAAGCCTGCCAACCAGTCAATATGGGGCCTCGCTCCCAGCCATTGCTGTGTGCGGCGCATTGCCGCGTTGATTTTCTCTAATGAGTGCGGCGCGCTTGCCTTACAGTCCGAGATAAGCTCAGGAATATTGGCCTTCGCTTCTACGAGGCAGTAGGTGTTGCCGCTCCGGCCGAGCGCATCCCAGCGCGGACCGCTCGACGGCCAGAAATCTCGTAAGGCTGTGGCATGCCGGCCCAGCCCTAGGCACTCCAGGAAGGCGGTGTCCCGATACTCGGCATAGCCGGTTATTTGTAGCGGCGAGAGCCACTCGATTGGCTGTTTGACAGGAACGGCCAGGCTGCCGGCAATTGCGCGGTCCAGTGGCTCGCTGGACCCATTGACGAGATCCTGAATCCATTTCTGAGAACCTCGCCCGGCGATTCCGGGCAGCTTGTTATTCATTGCAGTCCGTGTCTGGCTCTCTGGGTGGTCGCCCGACTGGCCGGTCAATGAGCTTAAACGCCTCCAGGTCTTCGCGGGTGATGGCAAATTCACGGCCGATTCTTTGCGCGGGAAGACGGTCCAGCTTTATCAGCTCTCGTA
>JAACJX010000337.1 GCA_014237545.1 Ardenticatenia bacterium
CCGGGCATCGTCTCGTTGGCAAACCGGCTGCAATAGGGGCATTGATAGTCCGAGAAAGCCTCCATGACGATTGGCGCGTCGAGGCGGCCACGGTAGGGTCGGCCTTCCTCTGTGAACCCCACGGGGACACCATTGGCATCGATGTCGGCCGATCCATCGGCCGCCACAAGCGTGGGCGAGGGCGGATCATCTACTGGATCGGCGACATCTGTATCGCCCACAAACGGGATGGAGCCGTCGGCCTCNTNACCNACATCCGNATCTCCCCCTGCCTGGGGGTTGGTGGTAGCCGCCCCGCAGGCAGTCAGAAGAGCNGACAGGGCGAATAACGCGATAAAAAGGGTGCGAANGGAAAGTTTGGTCATTACAANGTCCCACAACAGCGCCNTNTCCNCCNGGCCGGCAAACGGGCGCGCCATTTCAAAAAGGAATTCCTTAATTAGACANNTTGGTAACCAGAAAACTTACCGGCATTGGTTTAGTATANCGTCAAATGGNNCGAAAGGAGAATCCATTAGGGGAATAATAGCATAGANCCTTAAGAAATCGTTTCGGTCGCCGGTCATGTCAAAATATGTTAGACTAACCTATTGAGCTTTTNACACTTGTGAACCATCTTTTCAAAACCACTCTCCGAGAGGAACAAGATTCGTGGNAAAACTACTGCTACTATTCATACTGCTCGGCAGCTCTCTCATAGCCTGCCAGCAGGAAGATGTACCGGCCCGACCGACAGCAACCAACCTACCAGATATCGAAGCCGAAGGCACGCCCGAACTAGCGGATAGCGCGGCCGGTGAGACGCCCGTCGCCACGCCAACGCCCGAGGCGACAGCGACCATCACGCCGACGCCTCAGCCACCTAAGGATCTGGTCGTATGCGTCAGCGAAGCGCCGGCAAATATTTATCTCTACGGCGATCAATCCCCGGCGGCCGTCGCTGTTCGCCAGGCGCTCTATGAGCCCTTCTACTCATCGCTCGATTATGAATACCAGCCGGTGGCGCTGGAGAAAATCCCCTCCCCCACCGATGGCGATGCGACGCTGGAGAGTGTCGAGGTGTCGGAGGGAATGGTCGTCTACAACGCCAGCGAGCAAGTGGGGCCGCTGACGCGGGACATGGAGGTCATCAATGCCGACGGTGAGCGTGTCGCCTTCACCGGCGAGCCAATCCGGATGAATCAACTGTCAGTAGAGTTCACCTTCAAGCCACTGGTCTGGTCAGACGGCACACCCGTGACGGCCGAGGACTCGGTATTCAGTTTCCAGGTAGCCGGCGACCGCGCCACGCAGGTTCTCGATAATCGGGTTCGCTTCACCGAGGCCTATGAGGCGACCGGCGAACGCTCCGTGCGCTGGACAGGCGTGCCGGGCTACCTGGAGCCGGCCTATGCCACGAACGTCTGGACNCCGCTGCCGAGCCACCAACTGGCGGNTTACNNCGCCTCGGAACTGGCCGCGCTCGANGAGGCNAACAGCCAACCCCTGAGTTACGGCGCGTTCATCATCGAGAGCTGGGAANAGGGCGAATCGGTTCGCCTGGTGCCCAATCCCAATTATTACCGGGCGGCCGAAGGACTGCCGCACCTCACCTCNTTGACCTACCGATTCNTGTCGGGGAATAACCGGACGCTGCCCGATGGCTACGAGGCGTGCAACGTCATTACCGATGACGTCCTGTCCTTCGACGCGGTGGGAGCGATCGACGAGGCCGAGGCCGCCGGCACACTCGTGGAGCATGTGGCCACTGCCGGCGTGGTGGAGCAGATCATTTTCGGCGTTGATCCGGCCGCGGCGTACGAATCCACTCACGTTAACTGGTTCCAGGACGCGCGCGTGCGGCAAGCCATCACCCAGTGCACCGACCGGCAAGCCATCGTCGATGAATTGACCTTTGGCCGGGCCGCGGTGATGGACACCTTNGTCCCCAACGACCACAGCCTGCATCCCGATGACCTGGTCCAATGGNCNTTTGATCCGGCCGCGGCCAATGCCCTGCTNGANGAANCCGGCTACCTCGACTCGACNGGCGACGGCATCCGTAACGATATCGGGTCAACGGTGCCGTTTTCGATCACCATCGGCACCAACAGCAGCAGCGATTTGCGGCTGCAAATCATCGAGATGGTGACGGCCGGCCTGGCCGAATGCGGCATACAGGCCAATCCATACACCCTGGAAGCCGGAGCGTGGTTCGCGCCCGGTCCAGGCGGGATCGTCTTTGGCCGCCAGTTTGACCTGGCCCAGTTTGCCTGGCTCAATCGTATCCAGCCGGACTGCGGCCTCTACCTGACNCANCACATCCCCGGCCCGATTGATGGTGGGTTCAACGGCTGGCAGGGAGTCAATGTCTCCGGCTGGTCGAACGAGGCGTATGACGCCGCCTGCAACGCGGCGCTATCCCTGTTACCCGGCCAGGAAGGGTATGTCGAAGCGCACCAGGAAGCCATGCGCATCTTTGCCCAGGAATTGCCAGCCATGCCGCTGTTCACGCGCATGCGTCTNGCGGCGACGACGCCCGACGTGTTGAATTTCCANCTCGACCCCACGCAGNCANCCTCTCTCTGGAACGTCTTCGAATGGGACATGGAGCTGGGCGGCTCATAGGAGTTTGAATGGGAGACGGCATGCAACCCGGCGGCGGGAGATACCTGATAGTGGGCCTGGGCAATCCCGGCCGCAGTCATGTCTTTAATCGCCACAATATCGGTTTCATGGCCATCGATCGGTTAGCCGCGCGACACGACATCGAAATGAAGCGCGTGCAGAACAAAGCCATCGTCGGTAGCGGTCGGGTCGCCGGTCGTCCGGTCATCCTGGCCAAGCCGCAGACATTTATGAACCTGAGCGGCGAGGCGGTCGGGCCCCTGGCGAATTTCTATAAGATACCGCTGGAGAATCTACTGGTGGTCTACGATGAACTCGATATCCCTTTCGGCGTGCTGCGGCTGCGGGAAAAGGGGGGCGCGGGTGGCCACAACGGCATGCGCTCGCTCATCCAGCATCTGGGAAACGATTTCGCGCGGCTGCGGTTGGGCATTGGCCGGCCACCCGGGCGAATGGATGCCGCGGCCTACGTGCTCCAGGATTTCGGCCGCGATGACTTGCCCGTGGTCAGCGACATGCTGACAGCCGCCGTTGAGGCGATCGAATGTTTCGTGCGTGACGGCATAGACCTGACAATGTCCCGCTTCAATGGCCCCGTGGATGTTCAACCGGGGAAGTAACTGTCCATGAACGTATCCGGCTTGCTTGACCTGTTCGACCAGATACCCGCGTTTGGGCAACTGGCGCGCGCCCTGGCGGACGGCGGCGCGGAGGGTTTGCTGCCGCTGGAATTGGTGAAGGGTACGCGACNGCCGGTCGTGGCCCAGCTCTATCGGCGCGTGGCCGCGCCCCGCCCCGCGCCGGTGTTTCTGCTGACGGCCAGGGTAGANTCGGCCAACCTCTGGCATCAGGCGCTGGAAACGTGGCTGCCGGAGGGGAGCCAGTTGTTGCGGCTGCCCGAACCCACCCCGCTGCCCTATGACCGCGGCCCCTGGAGCGATCGCACCCGTCAGGGACGATTGGGCGTCCTGTCCGGCCTCATCGCCGGTCAGCATCCGTTGATCCCCCCAGCCTCTCCGTCCCTGCTGGTAGTCAGCTCCATTCGCGCCTTTCTCCAGAAAACCCTGCCCAAGCGTCGTTTCATAGCCGCAACGCGCGTCTTGCGCGTCGGCCAGGTATTGGATCTGGAGAAAAGCCTGACCGGATGGGCNGACATCGGCTACGAGCCGGTGAGCGTCGTCGAAGCGGCCGGCCAGTTCAGCCGCCGCGGCGGTATCCTNGACATCTTCCCCGCCGCGGCTGAGATGCCNATCCGCATCGAGCTATTTGGCGACGAAGTCGATACCATGCGCTTTTTCGACCCGACAACGCAGCGCTCGCTTGGCCCGGCCGACGGCCGCGAGACGCCCGAAAGCGTCATCATCACCCCGGCTCGCGAGGTCCTGCCGGCCGCCGCCCGCGACTTCGTGGAAGTATGGGCTGACGAACCCTTGCCAGCCGAAAATAGCCTACCGTCCTGGCGCGACGATTTGAATAGCCTGCGCGAGGGACAGGCCTTCGCCAATCTGGAGTACTACCTGCCCCTTGTTTATCCGCGGCCAGTGACCTTGCTCGACTACCTGCCCCAAGAGGCGCTGGTAATTGTCGATGATTGGCACGAGTTGAAAACCGTGGCCGAAGAGTTGCTGGCCCACGCCGCGCAGATCGCCGCTGAGCAGTCCACGCTGCCACCGGGCTATCAAAACCCCCTCTTCACGTGGGATGAGATCGAGTCGGAGCTGGCCTGGTGGCAACCCCTGGTATTGGGCGAGGGACAACCCGGTGGACCACAGGAAACCGGGGAGCCAGTCTACATTGAACTGGGCGAGGCATTTGACCCCGGCCCGCGCTATGGCGGGCAGGTGCGGCCGTTCCTGAACCAGCTCAAGCAGGCCCGCCGCGAGGGGGAGCGCGTGGTCGTCTTCAGCCGTCAGGCCCCCCGTCTGGCGGAATTGTGGGGTGAAGACGGCGGCACCCTGATACGCACCCTGGAACCACTCACCCAGGCCGGAGATTCGGATACCGTTGACCCGATCGTGACGGCCATCGACGCCGGGACGGGTCGCGCGGGTGTTGCGCCGCTGGAGGCTCTACCCGAGGTCCCGCCCCAGGGCAGCATCACGTTCGTACAGGGCAGTCTGGCCGAAGGGTTCATCCTGATTCGTCAGGAAGACCATCATGTCCTGCTCCATCTATTGACTGACGCGGAGATATTCGGCTGGAGCCGCCCCGCGCCGCGCCGCCAGCGCAAAGCCCGCCCCGCCGCGCCGGAGACATTATTCGCCGACATCAAGAAAGGCGATCACGTCGTCCATCTCGATTACGGCATCGGTCTTTTCGAGGGCTTGGTCGTGCGCAGCCTGGGCGGCATGGAGCGGGAGTACCTGCTGGTCAAGTACGCCAACGGNGATACCNTGTACGTGCCCGTCCANCATGCCGACCGCCTGGGCAAATGGATCGGGCCCGATGACGCCGAGCCGACGCTGAACCGCCTCGGCGAGCGGACGTGGTCCCAGGCCAGGGTCGCCGCCCAGCGCGCGGCCGACGAACTGGCCCAGGAATTACTCGACCTCTATGCCGCCCGCGAAACGATCCCCGGGCATGCTTTTCCGGCCGATACCGACTGGCAAGCCGAGCTGGAGGCCGCCTTCCCCTACCATGAGACGGAGGACCAGTTGCGCGTCATCAGCGAAGTCAAGGATGACATGGAACGGGCCAACCCGATGGACCGTCTTATTTGCGGTGATGTGGGCTACGGCAAGACCGAAGTCGCCCTGCGGGCTGCCTTTAAGGCGGTCATGGACGGCAAACAGGTGGCCATGCTCGTGCCCACGACGATCCTGGCCCAGCAACATTACACCACCTTCCGCGATCGCCTGGCCCCGTTCCCGGTCACGGTCGAGATGTTGTCCCGTTTTCGCACGCCGGCCCAGCAACGCAACATCGTCCACAAGTTGCGCGAGGGCAACATCGATATCGTCATCGGCACCCATCGCCTGCTCTCAGACGACGTATCGTTCAAAGACCTGGGACTCGTCATCATCGACGAGGAGCAGCGATTCGGCGTCGGCGACAAGGAGCGACTCAAACAATGGCGCACCGAGGTCGACGTGCTGACCCTGACGGCCACGCCGATCCCGCGCACATTGCACATGGCGCTCACCGGCGTGCGCGACATCAGCATCATCGACACCGCGCCGGCCGAGCGGTTGCCCGTCGAGACCTACGTCGGCGNGGCCGACGACTCGCGCATCCGCACCGCAATCCTGCGCGAATTGGACCGCGGCGGCCAGGTTTTCTTCGTCCATAACCGGGTGCAGNGCNTCCACATTGTCCGCAAGCGACTGGAGAACCTTGTGCCCGAAGCGCGAATCGTCGTCGCCCACGGCCAGATGAGCGAGCGGCAACTGGAGAAGATCATGATAGACTTTGCCGAGGGCANCGTCGATATCCTGCTGAGCACGACGATCATCGAGAGCGGGCTGGACTTCCCCAATGCCAACACCCTGATCGTCGATCGGGCCGAGCAGTTCGGCCTGTCGCAACTCTACCAGTTGCGCGGGCGCGTCGGCCGGGCCACGCGCCGGGCCTACGCCTACTTCTTCCACGCGCCGTGGCGCACGTTGACGCCCGACGCCCAGGCCCGTCTGGAAACCATCGCCGAACATACGCAACTCGGCTCGGGCTACTACATCGCCGTGCGCGACATGGAGATTCGCGGCGCGGGCGATTTCCTCGGCGGCGAGCAAAGCGGGCACATTTCGGCCATCGGCTTCGATATGTACACCCGCTTGCTGACCAAGGCCGTGAAACGGCGCAAGGCAGAAATGCGCGGCGAATTAATGCCGGCCGAGATGCCCGATAACGTACTCATTGACTTGCCACTGGCCACCTACATCCCGACCGATTACGTGGCCGACACCCAGTTGCGCTTGCGTCTCTACCGGCGCATGGCCACGCTCGACACGCTGGCCGAAATCGATGAGATGGCGGCCGAGCTAGCCGATCGCTTCGGCCCTATCCCCGATCCTGTTCACAATCTGCTATACCAGATCCGCATCAAGGCGCTGGCCCAGATGGCGGCCGTCAACGCCGTCGTCACCGAGGCGGGGCAGATACGCATTCGCCTCGACGAACTGGCCGGTATGGACCGTTATCACTTGCAGCGCTATCTGGGCGAATCCGTCCGCGTCAGCAAGACAGCCGTCTGGCTTAAGAAAGACCGCGGCACGCATGAGTGGCAGATCGAACTGGTGCAGGTGCTCGAAAAATTGCGCCTGTTCGAACGGCANTCGCCNGCCGGGGAAACGGCGAGCGTTGCCGCGCCAGAGNCCACNGCCGAGGATCCCGCNGCGNCCGGCTGAAACCATGNCCGGTNAAACATACGGAAAATCGNTATGGATATNAAGTTTTTTGAAGACCCATTGGAGCANCCCCGCGGGCGCGAAGAGGTGCGCATTCGTCAAATCGGGCTATATCTTTACCCGGATTTGCGGCGATTGGCATTCGGCATNGAGNTGACGCCNTTCCGGGANCGGCCATCGATCGAGGTCAACATCACCAACGGCGAAGGCGCGCCCGCCGGCTCGCTCAACGTGATCGAGACCATGACGCCCAACTTTAGCCTGACCATGCACCTGCGCGACGCCGAGACCATCAATCCGTATAGCCTGACGGCCACTCTCTACTACAGTTGGCCGGAAGAGAGNGANAGGCTCGAGANCGAGCGACAGCAGGTAACTTTTGAGGCGAGCCAGCCGGGCGAGCAGATCTTCAAATTCGACGCCTAGCGCGGCCAATTTATCAAGAGGTCAGGCCGGCATCCACCTGCTCGCGATCAACCAGGCGGCGGAGCTTCGTCTTCGTCTCGCGCCAGGCGATCTTGGACAGGCCCAGCTTCTGGCGAATATCATCCTGCTCCACCTCGTCGCGCCAATCCTGCAAAGCCGACGCCCAACGCAAATTCTCAAATGACAACACACCGGGCGGCAACTCGGCCGCGTCGGCGATATCGTGGAGAATGTACTCCAGGTTGCGGGCCGTGCACGTGAAGAGNGTNTCCGTCGGTTGATATTGAGCCATNTATTCTTTCAGCGCGTCGAGCCATTGCGGGTCGAGCGGCAGCTTTCGTTCTTTATAGCGCAAGCGCGGATTGGCATAACGCACATAGAGCAGCGGGCGCTCGGGGTCGCTATCGTCGATGTGATTGGGCACGATAGCCATCGCCTCGCCCTTNTTTATGCCGGTNTTNAGCAGCAGNCTCAGGAGTAGATAGGGGCGCGCGTCCGGCTTGCGTTCGGGGTCGCCGGCGCGCCAGGCCTCGGCTACGGCCACGGCCCGCTCCACGTCCACGGCCCGCGGCGCGTCGGGCAGCGGACTGCTGACGCTCTGCTGGATGACCGCCGCCGATGGGTCCTGGGCCAGAACGCCGGTCTCATGCAGCCAGCCAAAAAAAACCTTGAGCGTCGTGACACGCCTCGCATAGGATTTGGGGCTGCATGGCACTCCACGCTCGTGGGTCAGCCAGTGCAAGAAATCGTTCAGATTCTTGGTGCCGATTTCGCCGATAGGCGTCCCGATGCCCAGATAGCGGCCGAGCAAGCGAATATCGCTGGCGAAGGCTTTTACCGTATTGATGGAAAACCCCTCGTCCTGCATGTGGCGCTCGAATGTGCCTAATGCCGCCTGCAAGGACGCTTCCCGATTCAGGGGCATCCCTTTATGACTGACGGTTTCCTCATCCGGCCGGTCCGGAAATAGTTCTCGCTGTCCTGTGGTATCCATAATTGTCTCCCATTAACGGGGCGTACAGTTATGCGAAATTGTAGAACAGGTGGGCGAACCTGTCAAGCCCGGCTAGGGTATCGACCGAACGTAAAGGGTATAGCTGGCGCTGGCGTCGAAAGCGCCGTCGTTGATAATCCAAATGTAATACCGGCCCGCCGGCCGCCNGCCGANTGTCACAATTTTAGTCGTCGCCGACGAGCCATTATTGCCGATTAACTCGAGCGCGCCACACCCCTGCCCCGGTGTCTTCTCGGCCGCTACCACGATTTGGCCGGCTCCCGGCGAGAAGTTCCGCAGTTCCACTGTCAGGTTGCTCGATTCGCCGGTCTGAAAGAAGAACCAGTCGTCCTTGTCGTCGGGGCGGAAAGTGTTGTTCTCGTTCAGCTTCAGGCCATAGGCCTGTACACATTGATCGTTGGGTTCTTCGGCGCGCACATTNTCCCAGGCAATNGATGGCAGNAACAGCTTGACCTGGGAGGCCTGGGCAAACGATATGAGACTTTGACGCAACTCGCTCGTGCCAATACCGTCGTTCACCGCAAACTCTATCGNCCTCATGGCCGTGCTTGGCGCGGTCAAGACGTTGTCATAGGTGACGGTGCGCAGCACGCGTCCATAGTTGGCCACGCTATCAACCCCGGTCAGGGTAAGCAGGCCGGTTGCGGGGTCGTAATTGCGCTTGATGTTCGTGACGCCATCCACGTTGGCCGACAGGATTTCAGCCTGGCCGTTTTCCAGATTGACGATCCGAATCGTAGCCGACTTGATCGTCGTATTATCGACATCGTTCAGAGTCATGGACTCCGCAACGANGGGCACTGGCCCGCGGTTGATATAGAAAGTTGTAGCATAGTTTTCGCCGAATCCCGAACCGTTGAGGTCTAGTTCCGGTGGATCGTTCACCGGCTGAATCTGAACGACAACGGTGGACGGGGCGCGACTTCCCTGGTTGTCGGACACAGAAATCTGGAAAACGCGGTCGGCCGGGTCTGGATCTTGGGAGGCATTCCAGTACTTCACGCTGCGCAAGACCGTCTGGTAGGCCGCCGGCGAAGCCGCGCCCGACAAACGCAAAACGCCATCTTCGAAATTGGTTGTGATCCCGGTCCCATTCGTCGTTGCCAACAGCCACTCGGCATCACCGTCCAGCGGGTTTGTCAGGCGGACCGTGGCCGACGTCATCAGAGGGCTATCCACGTCAGTAACGGTTAGAGAATCAGACAACAGAATAGGGCTGGCATCTTCCACGTACAGCAAGGGAGCGCCCGGCAGCCCTCCCAGCAAGGGAAGATCGTTAACCGCCGTAATCATCACGTTGAGCGTGTTGGTGCTGACGCTGAACGGCGTNCTGCCGCCGTTATTCGACGTGTCGATGCGCTGACCGTTCGTGCCGCTGGTCTGGTCCCAGGCGCGGAAGGTGATAGCGCCCGATTCGCCGCTAAAATCAGTCGCCGGCACAAATCGCACCCAGGCCGCGTCGCTCAACAACAGGGAATTGGTATTGGACACAACACCCACGGGCAACCAATCCGTTTCGCTCACCGGTGGGCTAATCAGCGCGTATTGCCACTGCCCGCCGGTCATTTCGGCGCCGACGACGGCGATGCCCTCCAGGGCGTTGCTATCCGAATCAGTGATCGGGTCACCGCCGGTGGCCAGGATTTGCGCAATCGGCTCTCCCGCTGGTTGCATCGTGTCTTCGGCGACGGCAATCATCGTAAAATTCGCCGCCGGGTCCAAAACAGGCGCNCTATTCGTTGGGTTAACAGTGATCAGGGTCGTGGCCGTCGGACCGTCATTGGCCCCGTCATTCGCCACGACCGTCACCTCACGCGTGGCATTGGCGGGTCGTTTCTCGCTGTTGGNATAAACGATCCTTCGCAGCACGGTTTGAAAATTGGTCACGGAATCCGGGCCATTAAGCACCAACAAGCCGGTTGCCGGATCGTACATGGGGGGCAAGATATTCGTGCCGGTCACATCCGCCGTCAGAGACTCGTCGCTTCCGTCCGGCCGATTCTTCAACGTGATGGTCAACTTCGTCAATTGCGTATGATCGCCATCCGTGATGGTCGCATCCGACGCGGCGATCAGAACTGGGGAACCTTCCTGAAAGAACTGGATGGCATAATCCGTTCCCGGAAGAGCCCCATTCAGATCGACGGTCGGCAGATCATTGACCGGTTGAATGGTGAGCGTCACCATCTCGCTCTCGGCGCTAAAGGACGTGGTGCCGCCGTTGAGCGATGTGTCCACGCCGATAGTGCCGCTCGGCCGGCCTCCCGACTGGTCCCAGGCGCGAAACAGGAAGCTGGCCGAGCCGTTGAAGTTCAGACTAGGCACGAAACGAATTCGCGCCGCTCCGTCCAGCAGGACAGCCGTTGTGTTCGAGACATTAACAAAGGGCTGCCAGTTGATACCGCCGTTGGTGGAATACTGCCACACGCCATTCGCGGAGGCCGCCTCGACGACGGCAAACCCCTCCGGGCTGTTCTTGTCTACGTCAGTTATTCGGTCCTGGCCCTGCGCCTCGGCCGTTTTAATGATGCCGGTCACCGAATTGCCGTTGGAATTCTGGTCATCCTCATTGATGGGCGTCATCGTCATTTCGCCACTGGTGTCGAGAACCGGTGCGTCGTTGACGGCATTGATGGCGACAGTGCTTGTGGCCGGGAGGCTCGTCATCGGACCGTCGGTGACCGTCACGATGACGATCCGATCGGTGGTGTCCGGAGATTGTGACGAGTTGTTATACGTGAGGGTTCGTAACACCTGCTGGTAATTAGCAACAGAGCTATTGCCTTTGATCGTCAGTTCACCCTTGTCGGCCGCGTAGCTTACCGCCAGCCCGGTCAGGCCGGGATCAGCCGCCAGAGCCTCCAGATTCCCATCCAGCGGGTTCGTTAAAGCCGCCTTGGCGGAGGTCAGCACATTGTCATTGCCGTTATTGATTGTCAGGCCGGAGGGGCTGACGATCGGCTCCGCGCCCTCGTCCTCAGTGAAGGTCGCTCCCGCGTCAAGACCCGGCGCTTCGCCGTTCAAGTCAAGCACAGGGGGCACATCGGCCGCGCCGGCCCGGCCGACGACCGCTGAGTAAGCCGGGATCAGCATCGTGATGGCCAGCAACAATTTCAGTAAATTACGACGCGTTTTCAAAATCATTACGGTGTTACACGCTCACTGTCACGCGCCCCGGCAAGGTCATCGCGGGCGCGCAACCAATAATCAAGTCTGTCGGCAAGACCGGACAGGCAAACCGGAAGCTGGTGAGTTCGATGTCACGGTCATGGTGTCGGAAAAGGTGGCACGGTTGGCGTTGGCGGCTCCGTGGTCGGTTCTGTCGGCGGAGTCGTTGGTTGTTCGGGGGGGCTCGTTGCGCCGCCACCGTCGGATTTACCCCCATCTGGCGTGGCCGGGAGGGTCAGGAGCACGGTCGGCGTTGGTGTCGGCGTGGACGTTGCCGTGGGCACCGGAGTGGCCGGGATAGTCGCCGCCACGGGCACGGCCTCCAGCGCATCGGCCGTCTCGGGCTGGACGACCGTGGCCGCGATCCAGGCGATGCGCTGGTCGCCGGTCAATATCAGGTACCACGGGTTCGCCTCGTCATTGTTCCAGGCCAGGACTTCCAGCAACTCGCCGCCGCTCACAGTACCGGACAAGCCATAGCCCACACCCGGCCCGCGCCGCAAGTTCACCATGTTGTGCATCACCCGNACNCGCGGCGGCGCCGGGGTNTCGGTCGCCGGGGCGGTGGCGGTCGGTTCGGCCGTCGCCGTCATTGCCGGCGTTTCGGCTACCGTNGGCGCGACCNCCGGCGCGGGGCTNGTNGCCGGCCCNTCTTCCGCGGCCGTCTCGATGGTCGCNGCCAGAGTGGGCGACGGGAGCAATTGTTCTGTCGGTTCNGGCGTGCTCGTGGNNGGCGCTGCGTCNGGTTCGCTCNCNCCCGGTTNGCCGNCCAGGCCCACCCCCAGGCCGGGGGTCNCATCAGCCAAAACCGCGCCGCGATNNATCAGGCTCCGCGTNGCGACCGCGCCNACAGCCAGGAANAGGGCGATGATCAGGATNGGCAGCAGCCAGGCGAGCGGCCGCCGGTCATAGGCCGGGGCGCGACCGCCGGCCGCGCTCAGNCGCGNCTCCTCNGCTGCCAGCGCCCCATCGAGCGCCGCGGCGAAGGCTTCAATCGTCTGGTAGCGCGCNTGCGAATCCTTCCGTAAAGCGCGCTCGATGACGTTGTAAGTCGCCTGTGTCAAATCACCGCGCTCNCGCTCGAGAGGGGTCGCCCGACCAAACAGNCGGTTGAACANGGTATCTTGCTTGCTGACAGGCCGGGCGGGCATGTGGCCGGATAGCAGGCGATAGAGGATCGACCCCAACGAGTAGACGTGGCTTGCCGCGGTGATTTCCCGGCCGGCGCGTTGTTCCGGCGAGAGATAGTCNAACCCGCTCGCATCCTCGCCGGCGCGACCGGCGCGCGGTTGCCGGCCGGACGGCACGAATAGATCTATCAGGACNACNGCTTCATCCGTCGGCAGGGTCACGTTCTTCACCAGAACGTTATCGGGCTGNAGGTCNTAATGGAANAGTTCCAGCCGCTCGCCCAGGATNAGCGCGTCGGCCAGCTGGCGGATCAACTTGTGGGCATAGATGGGGTTGACCGGCGTGTTGCGCTGGTCCAGTTGCTCCAGGCGGTGGGCGAGCGAGTAGCCGTCGACCGCGGCCTGGGCCACGTATGGCGCGCCGCCGGTCGCCTTGCCGATGTGGAGCACTGGCGCAATGTTCGGATGGCGAATTTGCGCCAAAGCCCGCGCGCGATTGACGAACCGGCCGGCGAAGGAGCTATCTTCGGCGTATTCCGGGCGCAGGGTATCGATGCGAACCTGGCGGTCGTCATCGATATCATACGCCTGAAACAAATCGGTATAACGCTTCTGGGCGATGTGTTGTTCTATTTTGTATTGATCCAGAAGATCTTCGAACAAGCTCGCTACAGCCATNTATATTCTGCGCGTTTGCCTCCCGGCTCGATTTAACTCCAAAGCCGTTCGTCCGCTCGGCTCCCCNCCGGATGCCTGACTTTCTACTCGGCTGGAATGTATGTATTCATTCTAGCCGTTGCGGATAAAGGATAAGCTTAAGGTACTATCTGACTCGCACAATGAGTCCATAGAGGTCGCTNACGTTCGACGGGCCNTCGTTGATCAGNTGGATGTAATAGCGACCTGCCGGCCGCGTGCCCAGGTCAATCACCTTATTGAGGCTCTCGCTCGGATCCCGGTCTAGCGATTGGCTGCCGCACTGCGGGTTGCCGCCTTCGACGTGCGGTCTGATGATCAGCTGTCCCTTGCGCGGGACAAAGTTCGTCAGCTCCACCGTAACCCGTCCTGCCTGCGTCAATTCGAAGACGAAGTAATGCTGATCGCGATCTTCAACTGGAACGCTCGAGTTATAGGTATTAGGCGGCCGGAAGTAGTATTGCCGGTTGTTCGTCAGCGGATAGGGCCGGCCACAACTGGTGCGCGCAGCCGTATTATCGGCCACATTGGGCATGAAGTTATATTGCGTCGGTTGGTCGGTGATCCCGACGACCACGTCCTTGCTCTCGCTCAGAGCACCCGGCGGCACGTCGTCGTCCACCGCCTTGACGGTGATGGTGCGCGACTTCTGCTGCCCTATCGTCCCCGAAACGGTCGCCGTAAACGCACACTGATATGAGAAACCCGGAGGGATGTCGGCCACTGGCACGTCGCAGGTGCCGCGGCCGTCGAGATTACCCAGAAACTGATCAGTCAGTTCGGTGATGGTGATCGCGTCCGCGCTGCTGGTGTTCTCGACGCGAATGCTAAACGTCACCACGCGGCTGGGTGGGTTGATGAAGGGCGGCTCGGCCCCCAGCGTCAGCGCGATGGAGGCTGGGACGTCGGTAATGGTCACCGT
Source organism: Ardenticatenia bacterium (assembly GCA_014237545.1). GTDB lineage: Bacteria > Chloroflexota > Anaerolineae > Promineifilales > Promineifilaceae > Promineifilum. Next base: position 14,308 of record JAACJX010000337.1, read on the forward strand.
GGCGTTGGCCAAGGCGGTCACGTCCACGCCGCTTCCATCTTCGCCCGTCGCGGTCAGGATGGTGGTGAACTGAGAGGGTTGCCCTGCCACGTGGGCGCTAAAGCTGCATTGGTAAGATCCACCGTAGGCCGGCAGCGTGGGCAACGCCGGCTTAGGCAGGCAACTGTTCGTCGCCTGGTCGATCAACGAATTGCTGGGGCTGAGCAAATTGCCGAACTTGTCAGTCGTCAGGGTTTTGAGCGTGACCGGCACGTTGCCGTTGTTGGTCAGTGATACGGTGTAAGTAACGAGGTCGCCCGGTTCCGGTATCGAGGTTGGCTGGGCCGTCAGCCCGGCCTGCAGCGAGGCCACGTCGATCCACGCCGCGTCGCTGGCCGTATATTCCTGTAGACCCAAAACATCTGTCGCCTTAACGGTGATGATCGACGCGATGGGGTTCTGCAAGTTGGCGAGCGAGCAGCTGTAATCCAGGCTGTTGCCGGGNTCTAGATAGAGGGGCACTGTGGTTGGCGTCCGGTCACAACTGTTGATCAGNTGATCGTCCACCGAGACGATGCGCAGCATGAAGTCCGACGTGTTAAAGATCTTGATCGACATGAAAGCGGTCGCCCCGCGCGCCACGGTCTGGATCTGGGGCGATTTGGTGATGCGTATCTCGGGCTTGAGCACCTTGACAAACGCCTTCGACGTGTGGGTAACCGACGTCGCGTCGGTGATGCCGGTCACCTGGATGTCATTCATGAAGCTTTCGGTGATGTTATTTCGGCCGCAGGTGAATGACGTGCTCTGGCCCGGACCCAGGCTACCGATATTGTTGCGGTTGCATAGCGGCGTCGGTGAATTC
>JAACJX010000339.1 GCA_014237545.1 Ardenticatenia bacterium
ATCGGCGTTAGCGGGGCCATCACGGCGCTGGGCGACACACTGTTCCCCAAAGGCGAGTTGCGCGAGGGCATCGCTGCCAATTTTGAGGCCACAGCGCACTTCCTCGTCCGGTTGCGCGTCTATCACCCCATCATCTCTATCCTCTCCAGCATCTACCTGTGGTTGGCTGCGCCGGTGATTGCCAACGCGCGGCCGGGGATGGGGGCGCTTTTCTTTTCCAAAGCCATTCGTATCCTCGTGGTCGTGCAGATTGTGGCCGGCGTCGTCAATATCCTGCTCAATGTGCCGGTGTGGATGCAACTTGTTCACTTGCTGCTGGCTGATCTGATGTGGCTGGCCGTTGTGTTGCTAGGCGCGGCGGTTCTATCCCAACCGGTAGCAGCCTCGCAACCGGCCGTTCTCTCGCCCCAGGCGGGGGACTGAGCCGCGCCGGAGGTGTCCTCATGACTCGCTGGTACATTGGCACGATGGGCTTTGGCTACAAGCCGTGGCAGGGAACTTTTTACCCCGAGAAGCTGCCCAAGGCGCAGCAACTGGCCTACTACGTGTCCCAATTCAACGCCCTGGAGATGGATTCCACCTTCTACGGCACGCCGCGGGCCGAGATCGTGGTTCGCTGGGGCGCGGTCGCGCCGGACGGGTTCAAGTTTTGCCCTAAAGCGCCGCGCGAGATCACCCACGACTTGCGGCTCGCTCCGACCACGGCCGTCTTTCTCGATAATTTTCTGGATACCATGCGCCTGTTGGGCGACCATCTGGGNCCGGTGGTCTTCCAGTTTCCGCCCGACTTCGACGCCGGCGAGCGCGATAGCCTGGACGGCTTTCTGGCGCGCCTGCCGCGCGACGTGCGCTTTGCCGTGGAACTGCGCCACCGGTCGTGGTGGAGCGATGAGACGGCAGACATGTTTCGGGCCCACGACGTGTGCTGGATCGCCGCCGATTACATCTACCTCCCCAAGGAAATCCGGCGCACGACCGACTTTCTCTACATACGCTTCCTCGGCCGCCACGGCCAGTTCGCCACCAAGACCCACGAGATACTCGACAAGACGGCCGAACTGCAGAACTGGCGGGCGCAGGCCGCGGCCCACGCCGACGCCGCGCCCGAGGCCTATGCCTTCTTTAATGACGATTACGCGGGGCATTCCCCCGGGACGGCCAGACGTTTCATGGCCTTGCTCGGGCTTGACGTGGAGCCGGGTCTACCGGAGCAGGGCCGGCTGTTCTAATAGAGGAAAAATCCACAGATTGCGCAGATTTTCCGGGGTTGCNCGTGGTCATATTGCATCATCTTTTAATTGTCTATCCATGAGCCTGGGTAGCACTCAATAAAAAAGCCCGCCACCGGCGAACCAGTGGCGGGCTGTTGATTTGAGTAAGTCAGTATCAGNCGACGCCGGTATACGTGNCCCCGGCCTTGTTGCCGAGGATTTTGCCGGCGATCTGGCCGTACAGATGGCCGCTGACATACGAGATGTAGGGGCCAACCGCCAGACCTATCAGGAAGGCGGCGATCCAGCCCAGGCACGGGATGATGCTCAGCACNCCNATGATGAGGGACACCGCGAACGCGGCGACGAGCGTCACCAGGAAGGCGATCAGGATGTCGGCCATGTTATTGCGGATGATGTCNAATACCTCGCCGAAGCGGAAGGTCGCGCCAAAGTCATCCTTGATGGCGTATTGAATCAGGATCGCCGGCGTCAAGAACAGAAATGCGATGACGATGAGCAAGATCAAGCACATCAGTAAGATGCCCCCGCCTGTAGCCGCCACGGCCGCGAGNTCATTATTACCGGTCACGCTGGCCAGCCCACCGGTCGCCAGCCCGCCAACNATCATCAGGATGATGAACGGCAGNGTGTAGACAAGTTGGGCTACCGTCACGAAGAAGCCGTCGCGCAGCAATTCGCCCCAGTTATCCCATTCAGGCAGGCTGTCGCGGTCGCCGTTCATGACGCCGCGAATGATCTTCACCACGTACCCCTGCAGGATCAGAGCNGGAACGATGAGGAAGCCCAGCATCGACAGCAAGGCCCCGATAACCAGCTTGCTGATCCACTGCTTGTCATCAAATACATATCGAATTGACTTGTTTACATCCATGATAATTCTCCTTTGCTTGATAGCTGATAACCATTACGATGGCGATCCGGGAAAGTTGCGCAACGAGGCGCATGATAGTGACGATGCCCGTGGCTGTCAACCGATCGCCGCGCCGGGAATGTGCAATTACCCCGCGCCATGCTAGAATGACCGCTGTGGCTAGAATCATCTTTATGGGCACGCCGGAGTTTGCCGTCCCGTGCCTGACAACCCTCATCGAAACGCAAACTGTCGTCGGCGTCGTGACCCAGCCCGACAAACCGGCCGGGCGGGGCAACCAGATGCGGCCGTCGCCGGTCAAGGTCGTGGCCGAGGCGGCCGGCATTCCGGTTTACCAGCCCAAATCGCTGCGCAAGGAAGAGGCGGCCGCGCCACTGCGCGAATGGCAGCCCGATCTCATCGTCGTTGCCGCCTTTGGCCAGATATTGCGACCCCACGTGCTAAACCTGCCGCCCAAGGGCAGCCTCAACGTCCATGCCTCGCTGCTGCCTCGCTGGCGGGGGGCGTCGCCCATCCAGCACGCTATTCAAGCCGGGTACGAGACGACCGGCGTCACCCTCATGCAAATGGACGAGGGGTTGGATACCGGCGCGATGTATGTGCAGGAGTCGCTGCCCATCGACCCGCGCGAGACGGCGGCCACGCTTCACGACCGCCTGGCGGTGCTGGGC
>JAACJX010000374.1 GCA_014237545.1 Ardenticatenia bacterium
GACCAACGAGGCCTTCGCGGCCGTCGATCCGGCGTTGATGGAGCGCTTCCTGGCCGACCCGAGCGGCGAGCTGACCCGCGTCCTGCAGTATCACATCGTCAACGGCGCTCAGTTGGCTGAGGCTGTGACCGCCGATGAAGATGGTCGCCTGGACACCCTGGCCGGCGAGCGTATCGACCTGGCCAACTTTGGCCTGGTGACGACCGACATCGAGGCGTCGAATGGCGTTATTCACGTCATCGACACCGTCCAGGTTCCGCCGACCGTGGCCAACACNATCCGCAGCGAACAGCTGGCCGCCGAAGGCACCCCGGTTATCCGCGTCTGGGCTGACGATCTCCGTCTCCAGGCCCTCGAAACCGTCGAGGCCGCCTTCGAGGAAGAGTACGGCGTCGAGCTGCTGCTCGAGGAAGTCGGCTTCGGCGACATCCGCCGCCTGTTCCTGATCGCCGGCCCGGCCGGTGAAGGCCCGGACATCATCGTCGGCGCCCATGACTGGCTCGGCGAGCTGGTCGCTAGCGGCACGCTGGCTCCGGTCGATGCCGGCGACCTTACCGACCAGTTCACCCCGGCCTCGATCAACGCCTTCAACTACGACGGCGAGCTCTACGGCCTGCCCTACGCCACCGAGAACGTAGCCTTCTTCATCAACACCGACCTGGTGCCCGAGTGCCCGGCGACGTGGGAAGAGGTCTACCAGATCTCGGCNGACCTGCACGCNGCCGATCCCGAGCAGTACGGCTTCGTCCGCATGGCCGGCGACCCGTATCACTTCTACCCGATCCAGACCGCCTTCGGTGGTTACATCTTCGGCCGCGATGACGCCGGCAGCTATGACCCGACCCAGGTCGGCTTCGGTGACGAAGGCTCCCTGGCCGCCGCCACGTGGTACGAGCGTATGGTAACCGAGGGCCTGCAGCCGCCCGACGTCACCTGGGACATCCAGCACGAGATGTTCGAGTCCGGCGCCGCGGCCATGCANNTCACCGGCCCGTGGTCCTACCAGCGGACCGTTGACTCCGGCATNCCGTTCGCCATCTGCNANATCCCNAGCGAGACGGCCGAGGGCAAGCCCTTCCTGGGCGCCCAGGGCTTCATGGTCAGCGCCTTCGCCAAGGACCNGCTCCTGGCGCAGATCTTCCTGACCGACTTCATCGCCACGGAAGAAGTGCAGCAGGCTCTGTTCGATAACGGCGAGCGCCCGTCGGCCTTCCTGCCGGTGCTCGACGCGACCGAGGAAGAGTGGCTGGCCGCCTTCGGCCAGGCCGGCGTGAACGCCGACCCGATGCCGGCCATTCCGGAAATGGCCCAGGTTTGGGACGCTGCGGGTAACGCCGTAACGCTCATTTCCCAAGGCGCCGACACGGGCGTCAACGCCTTCACGACTGCCCAAGAGCAAATTATCAATGCGATTGAAGGCAACTAACCTTTAGAATGAATCAAGGCGGTCTCTCGCGAGAGGGACCGCCTTGATTGTTTATGCGGTCCGTTGCCGCCCGGCCGCATTCTTCGGATAACGGCCGGGCGGCGATTTCTTGGCGATAACGGCTTTCCGCTTGGACAGCCGTATAGGTTTACAAATCAGGCTATGAGCCGGGAACTCATGGCCAGGAGGAATCTATGACCGCTATCGAGGTCCAACCTGAGAAGGGCTCCGGAGCCAAACCCGAAAGGTCGGTCACAACGGGTGGGACCATTCTNCGACTTCTGGGCCTGGTAATCTTCACCGCATTTTCTCTCTTCTTCATCTACCTGCTCCTGTCTGATGGCTATTGGCCGCTGGCCGTCGTCATCGGCATCATCACCATCGTCGTCAATTACATTTTTCTGAGTCCCAATGCCTACCCGATGCGCTGGATGTCGCCGGGCCTGGCATTCATGATCCTGATCTCCATCTACCCCATCGCCTACACCATCTATATNTCCTTCACCAATTACGGCACCGGTCACCTGTTGCCGAAGGTTCAGGCGATCGAGGTTCTCGAATCGCGCACGTTTTTGCCCGAGGCAAGCGGCACGCTGAACTACACNGTCTTCCGCAANGACGAGACGGGCGAGTACGGGCTNTGGCTCGTGGGGCCGGAAGGCAACGCCTTCTTCGCTACGCTCGGCGCGCAATTCACGGCGGAGGAGATAGGCGCTGGGGCCCTGGATGAAGATGGCGTTCCGGCAAGCATTCCCGGCTGGACGGCCCTGACACGGGCCGAAACGGTGCGCAATATTACCGCTATCGGCCAGAACTCGTTCGGTCTTGAGGAGTCGGCGGTGCAACTCACCGGACGGCTGGGACAGGCCGCCCAACTCCAGCCGCGCTTTGTCTACGATGAAGAGCTGGACGCGATGATCGACATGCGCGACAACATCACGTATTACGCCGACATGACNACCGGCTTCTTCACCGCCGAAGACGGCTCCACGCTCAANCCCGGCTTTCAGGTTAACGTCGGGCTGAAGAATTACCAGCGTTTCCTGACCGACCCGACCTATCGCGGGCCGCTCTTGCTGATCTTCGCCTGGACGGTNGTGTTCGCGCTGCTGAGCGTGCTGTTCTCGTTTGCACTNGGCCTCATGATCGCCGTCGTCTTCGGCCGCNACATGCCCGGNCAGNGNATCATCAAGTCGCTGCTCATNATCCCCTTCGCCGTGCCGCAGGTTATCACCTTGCTGGTCTGGCGCGGCATGATGAACCCGCTCCAGGGCGTTATCCCCGGCGTGTTGCAGGAAATCTTCAACCAGCCGGTGGGCTGGCCGCCGTTTTTCGCCGACCCGTTCTGGGTCAAGGTGGCGCTGATCATCATCAACGTCTGGCTGGCCTATCCCTACTTCATGCTGATCTCCAGCGGCGCGCTGCAGGCCATTCCGACGGACATGTATGAGGCGGCCGACATCGACGGGGCCAGCCCATGGCAGCAGTTCCGCGGCCTGACGCTGCCCCTGCTGCTGGTGGCCGTTGGCCCATTGCTGATCTCGTCCTTTACCGTCAACTTTAACAGCTTTAATGTCATTTATCTGTTCAACAGCGGCGGACCGCCCATGGTCGGCACGGCGACGGCCGCCGGCCACTCCGACATTTTGATCAGCTACGTCTACAAATTAGCCTTCGCCGCCGGAAGCCAGCAGTTCGGTTATGCTTCGGCCATCACCTTCATTATCTTCCTGATGATGATCGTGGTGACGNTGTTCCAGTTCCGGCGCATGGGTACGTGGGAGGAGGTAGGAAGCTAATGACCACATCAGTTGACACCACNGGCCGTNCCNCGNCCGGCGCAAAAGCCAATTGGCGGCAAAGCAGAAAAGCGCGTTTTCGAATCAATCTGGCNATNAAGTACNTTGTNGCCGCCATCGTNCTGACGTTTTCGCTATTCCCGATCATCTGGACGATCTCGGCNTCGTTCAATCCNACGAGCAGCGTTTCCGGNCAGGAATTGATTCCCAATCCGGCNACACTGGACCACTANCGGGCTATACTCGACGAACCCTTCTGGCTGTGGATGTGGAACTCCTTCTACATTGCCACAATCTCGGCCATCCTCGTCGGCCTCATCACCCTGATGGCGGCCTATGCCTTTTCGCGCTTCCGCTGGGTCGGGCGCAGCCAGTTGCTGCTCCTCATCTTGCTCGTCCAGGTGTTCCCGGCCGTATTGGCCATGGTCGCCCTGTTCTCCATCCTGCAACAGTTCGGCCAATATATCCCCCCGCTGGGCTTGAACACCCACGGCGGGTTGATCCTGATCTACATGGGTGGCGCTCTGGGCATCAACGTCTGGCTGATGAAGGGTTTCTTCGACTCCGTGCCACGCGAGATCGATGAATCGGGCAAGGTCGACGGCGCGTCGGACTGGCAGATCTTCTGGCAGTTGCTGTTCCCACTGGTGCGGCCGATCCTGGTCGTGTCGATGATCCTGACCTTCTTCGGCGTTTATAGCGANTACCTGATGCCGCGCGTCATGATCACCGCCGCCGATAAGTTCACGCTGATGCTCGGCTTGCAGACATTCATCGGCGACAACTATTCGCAGGACTGGGGGCCGTTCGCCGCCGGCGCGGTGCTCGGCGCTATCCCGATGGTGGCGATGTACCTGATCCTGCAGGACTACATCGTCGGCGGCCTGACGGCCGGGTCGGTGAAGGGATAGACTTGGGGATTTTAGAAACCGAGNTTTTCCGAAAAAACTCGGTTTCTAGGGTTNTTATTAAGGGGGTGTACGAGAGTATGCCCCTTTTTTTGTAGCGCAAGNTTCTTAACTTGCGCCCGGGCGCAAGATAAGAATCTTGCGTTACGCTAGGAAGAATTGATTATTAGAGGAAGCGCTATGCGTTACAACCGCTTAATTCTCATCCTTGTTTTTCTCCTGCTTCTCGCCGCCTGCCGCGAGGAACCGCAGCCCACCCCGTCCTCGACCGCCGCCGTGGAAGCCGCACCGACCGACGAGCCGACGCCTACCGCCCCGCCGCCGACGGCCACCGCCGCGCCGCTGCCCACAGCCGCGCCGACGGCCGTGCCGCTGGCCGACCTGTGCACCGAGCCGATCTATTTGGCCATCATCTGGCACCAGCACCAGCCGGTCTATTACCAGGACCCGGAGACAGGCGTCTATGCCAAGCCGTGGGTGCGCGTCCATGCCGCCAAGGACTACGTCGACATGGCCGCCATCCTGCAGGAATACCCCGACATCAAGGCCACGTTTAACCTGACGCCCAGCCTCATCCGGCAGCTCGACGACATCAGCGCCGGAGCGACCGACCTCTACTGGCAATACACGCTCATCCCGGCCGAGGAGCTGACCGACGGGCAAAAACAGTTCATCCTCGACCGTTTCTTCGACACCAATCGCAAGATCATCGCCCGTTTCCCGCGTTACCAGGCGTTGCTGGAGCTNCGCGACGGCAGCGACGACCCGCTGGGCGACTTCGCCGCCGATGANTNCCGNGACCTGCAACTGCTGTTCAACCTGGCCTGGACCGACCCCGACTGGCTGGCCGAGGAGCCGCTGGCGGCGCTGGTGGAGCAAGGCGAGGGGTACAGCGAAGAAGACAAGCAGGTGGTGTTGGATGAACATCTACGCCTGGTCAACGAGGTCATNCCCATCCACCGNNAGATGCAGGACGACGGGCAGATCGAAGTGACAATGACGCCGTTCGCCCACCCCATCCTGCCGCTGCTCGTCAGCACCGATCTGGCGCTGGTGGCCACGCCTGACATTGTCCTGCCCAGCGCGCCATTTCGCTGGGGGCAGGACGCCGTGGCCCAGGNCGAGCGCGGCGTGCAGTACTATGAGGATCACTTCGGCCGGCCGCCGCGGGGCATGTGGCCGAGCGAGGGCTCCGTCGCCCAGGAAATGATCAGCATGGTGGCCGACAACGGCATCCAGTGGATGGCCAGCAGCGAGGGCGTGCTGGCCCACNGCCTGGGCATGGANAGCTTCACCCGCGACAGCAACGAAGTGGTGGTGGAGGCGGACCAGCTGTACCGGCCCTACTTCGTGCAGGGNCGNAACGGCGGCCCGGTGGCGATGGTGTTCCGCGACATCGTCCTGTCCGACAAGGTCGGCTTCACCTATTCGGGCGTGTCGGGCACGGCTGCGGCCGATGACTTCATCGACCGCCTCTACAACATCTGCGGCCGCCTGCAAAGCCCGGACGAGAACGGCGAAATGCCGCAAGGGCCGCACCTGGTGTCGGTGATCCTCGACGGCGAGAATGCCTGGGAGCATTACGACAACGACGGCAAGGAGTTCCTGCACGCGCTCTACCAGCGGTTGAGCGACGACCCGAACATCATCACTGTCACCCCAACCGAGTTCCTGGAGATAGCGCCCGAACAGCCGCGCGTGCGCAACCTGTGGGCCGGGTCGTGGATCAACAGCGATTTCTCCACGTGGATCGGTGAGGAAGAGGAAAACCGCGCCTGGGATTTGCTGCTCGAGACGCGCCAGTACTTGCAGACCTATGTGACCGGCCGCAACCGCGAGAACGCAACGCCGGAGCAAATAGAGGAAGCGTTCACCCAGATGTACATCGCCGAGGGGTCGGACTGGTTCTGGTGGTATGGCTCTGACCAGACGTCGGGCGACGACGGCTCGTTCGACCAGCAATACCGCAACACGCTCAAGGCGGTGTACACGGCGCTGGGGGCGGAGCCGCCACAGGAGCTCGACATCCCGATCATCCCGGAGTCGCCGGCCGCGGCCGACCGGGTCGCCACCGGCCTGNTCGCGCCGNTCATCGACGGCGTGGCCAGCGCGGGCGAATGGGACGCGGCCGGCCTCTACACGGCCGCCGGCGGCGTGATGGCCGCGGGTACGCCCCCCTTCGGCGACGTCGCCTACGGGTTCGACGCCGGACACCTCTACCTGAAGTTCGGACTCAACCCAGAGTTCACGCTACCCGCCGGGCAAAGCCTGATCGAACTGTACATGAGCACGCCCGCCGGCGGGGCGCTGAACGCGTTCTCGCAATCGGGCGAACTGCTGGGCTTCGCCGGCAACCGGCTGCTGGAGCTCAAATTCAGCGGCGGCGTGCTGGGCAACGCGACAGCCTACGAGGCCACGGCCGACGGCTGGGAGATTGTGGCCTCTGCCCCGGCAACCGATGGCCGCGCGGCGCTGGACTTCCCCGAAGAAGTGTCAGCCGGCGTGGCCGTGGGTGAGGACGGGACGATAGAAATCTCCNTCCCGCTGGCGGTGCTGGGCAACGCCGACGTGGGCGCGTCGCTGACCATGCGCGCGCTGTTCAGCGAGCTGGTCAGCGGCGAGCGGNCGATCATCGACCGCCTGCCATCGACCGGTCCGGCCGTGCTGGTCGTGCCCGATCTGGGGACGACCCAGGCCTTGCTCGACGTGGCCGACCCGCCGGGCGACGACCACGGCCCCGGCACTTATAGCTACCCAACCGACAACGTCTTCAAGCCGGGCAACTTCGACATCACTAACTTCCAGGTGGGCACGGACGACGACAACATCGTCTTCCGCTTCACGATGGCCGGCCCAGTGGACAACGTCTGGGACGGCACCAACGGCGTATCGCTGCAGACGTTCGACATCTACATTGACAGCGTAGAAGGCGAGGGCGGCGCGGCGTTCCTGCCCGGCCGGAATCTGGCCGCGGCCGANGGNNCGGCCTGGGATTACGCCATCACCGTCGAGGGNTGGGANTCGAAGATNTTCACCCCGGGNGAAGAAGGNCCGACCGAGATCGCCGGCCCGGCCGACTTCCAGGTNATNACCGACCCCGGCCAGCAGAAGGTNACCATCCGCGTGCCCAAGTCGATCCTGGGCGACACCCCGGAGCAGTGGCGCTACGCGGCGATGGTGATGAGCCAGGAAGGGTTCCCCAGCACCGGCGTGCTGCGCATCCGCGACGTCGCCCCGAGCGCCGAGCAATGGCGCATCGGCGGCGCGCCGGGCGGCACGACGAACCACACCCGCGTGCTCGATCTGGTCTGGCCGGAAGAGGGTCAGCAGGAGGCATGGCTGAGCGACTATGCGCAGTCATCCGCCGACCAGCCCGACCTGACGGCGGCCGACTTCGCCACGGTGGAGTTCATGACGCCGGGGCCGTAGACATACCTGTTGGCGGCAGGAGGCGGCTAGCCTGGTTGCCTCCTGCCAATAAGGCTTGTCTCCGTTATAATTGGCAATGAGGGCAAGAAAATGTGGAGGTGAATCATGGAATTAACCGAATCTCATTCGATAAATCGCTCATCGCGGTTAGAGAAAATGATACGCCTTTATGAGTCGGGTCAGGCTAGTGATTTCATGGACCGTGTTCTGGACAAGGTATTTGCACAGGAAGCTGCTAAAGAACAGGCTCTCATCGATCAACTGCGTAACGAACTGGACGGGTTTGAGGAACAATACGGCCTAGATTCAGAAACTTTTTATGTGCGCTTTCGCACAGGAGAAATGGGCGATGCGATGGACTTCATGGAATGGGCCTCTCTATATGACATGTATACAAATGCTCTTGGTCGTTTAACTGTGTTGCTGGATTGACTGTGAAACCAACTGAGTATTTGGAATTTCTGAATGAAACGCTTGCTAGCAGTTCTCTAGTTGCGTCTTATCAAGTCATGCGTCATCATGCTAGTGATAATGATGCTTATNTGCGNGCCAAAATCACAATTACCGATGCCAGTCGGTTAGAGATAATGGAGTATGTACGGAGCACGAGCGAGGGCGAGATGAGCATAGATCGCTACAGTTATCATTGGATGGATGCAAATAACGCGCTCATCGCTCGCTGGGATAATGCTGAACATTATCCAAATTTACCCGGTTTTCCTCATCATTTTCACGACCGGGACGAGAAGAATGTCCTGCCCAGCGAACCAATGACCCTTTTCAAGGTGCTCGACATCATCGCGACGCGGTTGAAGTAATATCCAGACCAACCGTTTTGCTCCTGCCACCAGCGGAGAAGAATCACCCATGACCCAGGAAACCATTTTCGGCCGCATGGCCACCGTTGAAACCCGCAGTACTTATGCCCAATTGCGCCTGCAGGGCATCCAGCACCGCCGCCAGCTCTCGCCCGGGTCGCCCAGGGCCGGCGAGTCGCCGGCCGTCAGCGTGATCGTTGGGCCGGAGCTACCGGTCGACGAGGTCGTTTGCCTGGTCACGGAACCGGAAGCGGCCGTCGTGCCCCTGCGCCGGCTGAAAACGGAATGGGACCTGCTGCTGTGGGGCTATTACGAGGTGTGGGAAGCAGAACTCCCCGCCCACCCGGCCGGAACGCTGGTGCGCTACCAGATTCGCGCCCACGACGAGGACAGCGGAGAGATCTACTGGGCCGACGCAGGGGCCGAATATTCCTACGTCGTTGGCGACTCCGGGCCGCCGGCCTGGGCGTTGCCCGCCATCATCTACCAGATCTTCCCCGACCGCTTCTCACCGGGCAAGGGGCGCGGCTGGAACCCGGCGTCGCGCCAGTCCGACATCTATGGCGGCACACTGCGCGGCATTATTGACCACCTCGACTACATCGCCGGA
>JAACJX010000373.1 GCA_014237545.1 Ardenticatenia bacterium
CATCGGGCTGGTCTGTTTCCCGGTTTTGGCCATTATAGCCACGGCCATCGCCCTCTTCATCGCCGCCCGCCACATGCCGCGGAAGACAGCCAAGGGAGCGGAGGCCTCGGCCAAGTGGCTGGCGTTCAAAAACTATCTCAAAAATATCAAGGAATATGCTGATATAGAGAACTCCAACGACATTTTTGAGAAGTACCTGGCCTATGCCATTGCTTTTGGGCTGGAGCGCTCTTTCATCAATACCTTCTCGCAATCGCCGACCACGACTATTCCCCCCTGGTACATCCCCTACCCAACTGGCCACGCGCCGATGGGCGGCGGCTTCGGAGTTCCACAGCCGAGCGGCGGGATCGGGGGGAGCCCCGGCGGTGGCGGCATGCCAAACTTGAGCGATGTCTCCGGTGACCTTACCGGAGGGCTGGCAGGCATGTCGGCAGGGTTAACGCGCATGTTGAACAATACATCTTCCATCCTGAAAAGCACTCCACCCCCCTCGAATACGGGCGGCAGCCGGTCTGGCGGGGGCGGCTTCAGCGGCGGCTTTAGTGGTGGATTTAGCGGCGGCTCGTCCGGCGGCGGCGGCAGCGCCGGCTTCGGATAAGAGCGACGCCGAAGGATAAGCTATGGGCAAGACGCTTGGAGTGATCCTTATCATCGGCGGCATCGTCGTGGGCGGCATCATTATCGCCCTGATGTCCGTCTATCGCGGCGAAGGCAGCCTGACATCCGGCGCGGCCACGCTGGGTATTGCCATTGGCTTCCTGGTGCTCGTGCTCCCGCAGTTGGGTTTTGGCGCGTATTTGTTGATGCGCGGGCAGCAAGAGTCTATGGTAGCTGAATCCGCCAGCAAGCAACGAAAAATGCTGGGCATGATCAAGGCCAAGGGACAGGTGCACATCTCCGACCTGGCCATTGAAATGCACAGCACGCGGGAAGAGATCCAGGGGATGCTCTATGAGTTGGTCAACATGGGGCTCTACAGCGGCTATATCAATTGGGACGAGGGCATCCTCTATTCAAGCGAGGCCAGCGAGCTTCGCACGCTGGATCGGTGCAAGAACTGCAACGGACAACTTGAAATCGCGGGCAAGGGAGTGATTCGCTGTCCATATTGTGGGACGGAGTACTTCCTGCCTTAGTGATAACTATAAATCAGTCAACAAGGAACATTGGCCAAGCAATTCCTCACAAGAGCAAANGCTCGATGGGAAACAAGTAGAGAAGGAGAGTAACTAGAAATGGTCGAAAAAGTGGAAGGGTTTTACGAGAAGATCGTTGGGGACGCGGGAGGGTTGCGCAATCTGTTGAGCAAGATTCCGGGCCTCAGCGGTTACATGGAGCGCGGCCGGCGGCGCGAGGCCGACCAGTTGCTGCGCGACACGATAACCGGCCGTCTGGAGCAGGCTCGCTTGAGTTACAGTTCGGTGTATCAAACTGTCAGCCGCGATATCTTCCTGGCGATGGATCACGCTGAGCGAATGGGGCGCGCCGACAACTTATTGATGGGGCTTATCGGCAAGATCAAGGACGCGCCGGTCGGCTATGCGGGCTTCTTCTCGGCCATCAAGGTCGATGAGGAAGACCTGGCTCGTCTCTATTCATTCGACGAGCAGATGCTGAACCATACCGATCAGATTCAGGCCGAGATCGACGTACTGACCAAAGCCGTGAACGACGCCGGCGACCTCAACGAGCCTCTCTCGGCCCTGACGACGGCTCTGCTGGAAGCCAACGAGATATTTAACTCCCGCCAGGAAGTTCTGAACGGGATCCAATAACCAATAGGAGNACACAACAATGCCAAAGATATTCGATCGGGTAGCAGTCGAGAGCTGGCAGCGGGACGAGATTATCCAGAAGTTCCCGCGCGAGGGATTGGGTGATATCAAGCTCGGTTCACAGTTGATCGTAAACCCCGGTGAAGTGGCCGTGTTTGTTCGCGGCGGCGAGGCGATGGGGACCTTCACCCCCGGCCGCCATACCCTCACGACGGAAAACCTGCCGCTTCTAACTGACCTTTTCGAGGCCGGACTGTTCGGCGGGGCCAACGTGTTCACGGCCGACGTCTATTTTGTCAAAACGACTGACCTGACCCTCAAGTGGGGCACGGTCAACCCGATCATCGTCGAGCACCCGCAACGCACGCCGGGGGCCAGCGCCATCGTCGGCAACGGCACGTACGTGACGAAAGTGAAAGACCCGTGGCGTTTCCTGAATGCCATGGACGCCTTCCGGCCCAGCGTTCGCTTCCAGGAAGTGAAGGCCCGTCTTGATCCGATGCTGGCGATCATGATCGCCGACAAGATGAGTGAACTGGCCATCGCCAAGGGCCTCGGCCCGGCCCAGCTGCAATCGTTCACCAAGGAAATGAACGAGATGCTGGTCGGCCTGCTCCAGGAAGAGTTCGACGCCATCGGCATGGTGCTCGTCGACTTTGCCATCAATATGTCNCTCCACCCCGACTCNCTNAAGGTCGTCACCAACATGGGCTATGGNACGAC
Source organism: Ardenticatenia bacterium (assembly GCA_014237545.1). Taxonomy (GTDB): domain Bacteria; phylum Chloroflexota; class Anaerolineae; order Promineifilales; family Promineifilaceae; genus Promineifilum. The sequence continues at coordinate 2,502 of JAACJX010000373.1, forward strand.
ATACACCCAAAAGCAACAGGCCGACGCGCTTATGGCCGCGGCCAGCAATCCATCAGGAGGCGCTTTGAGCGAAGTAGGGTTTGGCGCCATGGGTATGGCAGCCATGCAACAGCAACAANTGNTGCAGCAGCAGTTATTGCAGCAGCAGATGGCTGCGCANCANGNCGGNCAAGCNCCNGCNCCNGGNNCNCCGGCCCCAGGCGTGCCGGCCCCTGGCGCTCCGGCGGCCATGCCGGACGTGATGACNCCGGAACAGGCGGCCGAGTTCATGCAGGTGACNCTGCAGGATGTGATGGCGGCAATCGAGGGCGGCGANCTGAAAGCCAAGAAGATTGGGGCGGCTTANCGCATCAGCAAGGCTAACCTGGAGGCCTTCCTCTCGGGCTAACCCACTCTACGTCGATCTNTTGAATCAAGCGCTGGAACCGCTAANTGGGTTCCGGCGCTTTTTTCATATCGACAAGTTCAAGAACTAATTGAGCGGCCGAAAATACAGATTTAGCAACCGGCTCTGTGAGTGATTCCGATATCTCGAAGGATTCCCCGACGATCGTAACGATATATGCCGGCGGGCAGTGCCCGAAGAGCTCGGCGGCCATGGACAGAACTCCTTCGGCCGTCAGTTCGTGCGAGCCCGGCTGGCCGATTTTTGGCTCCAGACGCAGGCAGCTAACCTTGCCCGGATTATTACCCACCGCGGCATCCACCATCACAACCAGAGCGGCTTTGCTGATAGCTTCCGCCCACTCGGGCGTTAACTGATGCACGGCCACGGCCGCTCCCTCGGGAAGCAATCGTTCCACAGCCGCGATCACATGCCAGCCGACGCCATCGTCACCACACAAAGGGTTCCCGTAGCCGATGATCAGGAAATCTGACATTGCCTAGAAGAAGTGATTGGGGAGAGGACGTCAGACGCCTCTCCCCATCAGTTCCTGACTCAAGACGCTAGGCCTAAAGCCTAGCGAACACCACGACTCAACTCATCCAGCAGTTCACCGTCCGGCGATAACAGTTGGATGCTCATTGGCATCTGGCCAAAGGCGTGGGTCGAACAACTGAGGCAGGGATCAAAAGTGCGAATAACCGCTTCGACACGATTGAGCATGCCCTCGTCGATTTTCTCGCCGTGGACGAAGTATCGCGCCACCTGATAGACGCCCTTGTTCATAGCCAAGCTGTTGTGGCCGGTAGCGATGATCAGGTTGGCCCACTGCATCAGACCCTTGCGGTCAATCTTGTAGTGGTGCATCAACGTCCCGCGTGGAGCCTCGCTAATGCCGTACCCTTCCATGCTGTTGGGATCGGCCTTGGCCCGGACGTGGTCGCTGAGAATGTCGTGCCAGTTCAGAATGCGTTCGACCTTTTCCACACAGTAGAGCATCTCGATCAGGCGCGCATAGTGGTACTGGAAGGAACTTAGCGTGGCACCGCGCTCCAGCATACGGAACTCGGCCCATTCCTCATCCGCCAGCGGCGTGCCGACTCGATCGATGAGGTTCAGCCGCGCCAGTGGGCCTACGCGGTAAATCCCATCCGGATAACCCATCGACTTGTAGTATGGCGACTTGAGGTAGGAATCCGGTTCTACGGCCTCTTCGATGTAATCGCCCAGTTGGTGGGCTTCGATGCCGTCGGCGATGATCTGTCCGGTGGCGTCCACAAAACGCAGCTTGCCGTCGTACATCTCTAGTTCGCCATGGTCAGACACCATACCCATGAACAGCGACGGGAAATTGGCGAATGTCCGAATTTCGGCGTCGAAGTGACCAAAGACCTCTTTATACCAGTCCAGGGTGCGCCGGATGCGATGGACAGCGTCGGGCGCTTTGGCCAGGATGAGATCGCGCCGGTCAGCGGACAGTGGGGCGCTGACGCCGCCAGGCACGACCCATGCCGGATGGATGCGCTTGCCGGCCAGATGGGCAATGATTTCCTGTCCATACTGGCGCAGCCAGATACCATCCCGCGCCAGGTCCGGGCTTTCCGCGGCCACGCCGAATATATTGCGCTTCAGCGGGTCCGCGTCCATGCCCAGCACCAGGTCGGGCGAAGAGAGATGGAAGAAAGACAAGGCGTGTGACTGGAGAATCTGGGCCAGGTTCAGCACCTGGCGCAGCTTGGCGGCCGTTTCCGGAATCTGGACGGCCAGCAATGCGTCGCAGGCCTTGGCCGANGCGATCAGGTGGCTCACCGGGCAGATGCCGCACACGCGAGCCGTCAGCGACGGCATCTCGTGGAATGGCCGGCCCTCGACAAGCTTCTCAAAACCGCGAAACTGAGTAACGTGAAACCGCGCGTTGCTGACTCGGCCGGCATCGTCAAGGTGGATGGTGATCTTGCTGTGCCCCTCAATGCGGGTCACGGGATCGATGACAATTGTTTTGCTCATAGCGTTAATCCTCACACTCAGGCGCCGAAACGAGTCATAGTGCGCAAATCGGGCGTGCGCCCAGCCAGNAATTCCGTCAGGGCAAAGAAAATGATGTCGGCCGACGGCGGGCAGCCGGGAACNAACACGTCCACAGGGACAACCTGATGNACCGGCACCGACTTCTCCCGCAGTTCGGGGATNACTTGCACGGGAATATGCTGATTTAGTTCAGCGTTTTCCAGATAGGCGCGCTCCAGCACTTCTCTNGCGGCGAAGCGATTGCGCATGGCCGGCACATTGGCCGTCACGGCACAGTCGCCCAGAGACACCAGCAACTTCGTGTGGGCCCGCACCTTTTGGATCTTGTGAAAATCCTCCTCGCTGCTCACCGCACCCTCGATGAGGGTGATGTCGACCATCTCGGGGAACTCTTTGGTGTCGACCAGCGGGCTGTAAACCAGGTCCGCCTGGGCCGCCAACTCGAGGATGCGCTCGTCAATGTCGAGGAATGACATATGACAGCCCGAACAGCCGTCGAGCCAGACTGTGGCCAGTTTGGGTTTGTTGCTCATTTACGACCTCCCCGCATGGTTTGTAGATAGGGCAGGAAATCGCGCCGCTTCTGCATCTCGGCGACGGCCTNGCCTTTTTGGAATAACGCGCCGGTGGGACAAACCTGAACACACTTACCGCAGCGNGTGCAGCTTTCGGCCGTNCCCCAGGGTTGGTTCAGGTCGCTGATGACGAGACACTCAACGCCGCGCCCCATCACATCCCAGGTATGCGCGCCTTCGATCTCGTCGCACACGCGAACGCAGCGGGTGCACAAGATGCACCGGTTGGGATCGTAGGAGTAGTACGGATGCGAGGCGTCAACGGCCAGTTGAGGATACAGATAAGGCACGCCCACGTGGCTGATGCCTAACTTGCCGGCCATCCATTGCAGCTCGCAATGGCCGTTCGATACGCACACGGCGCAAACGTGATTGCGCTCGGAGAACAGCAGGTCCAGCACCTGGCGGCGGTAGGTCTGCAACCGCTCGGAGTTGGTGATGACCTCCATACCTTCCTCGGCGTAGGTCATGCAGGCCGGCAATAGCTTGTTGGAGCCGCGCACCTCCACCAAACAGAGGCGACAGGAACCGACGTCATGGACGCCTTCCAAATGGCACAAAGTAGGGATGAAGATCCCGTTCTCTTGCGCCAGCTCCAGGATGGTCTCATCCTCGCGCGCGCCGACGTCTATGCCGTCAATCTTTAGTGTTTTAATTCGAGTCTTGAATGGCCGCTTCATCGAGCTACCTCCATCATTTCGCTTTCTTGCGCGACGCCGTTTGAATTCGGGACCATGCTATCCATGTACTCATTGCGGAAATAGCGTAGCGTGCTTAGAACNGGATTCGGAGCCGTTTGGCCCAGGCCNCACAGGCTGGTGTTGCGCACCATGTCGCACAATTTCTCGAGCAGNACCANNTCNTGGNGNGTGGCCTGGTGNTTGCTGAANTTATCGAGGATGTTGTACATGTGNACAGTGCCGACCCGGCAGGGCACGCANCGCCCGCANGACTCCGTCATGCAAAACTCCATGAAGTAGCGCGCAACGTCGACCATGCTCGCCGATTCATCCATGACGATCATACCGCCCGAGCCCATGATGGAGCCCAGGGCGGATAGCGATTCGTAATCCACCGGCGTGTCGAGGTAGGCCGCCGGGATACACCCGCCGGACGGGCCGCCGGTCTGGATCGCCTTGCAGTCTCCCACACCTGCGATGCCGCCGCCGATCTGGTAGATGATATCGCGCAATGAAGTGCCCATCGGTACCTCAATCAGGCCGGTATTCTTGATGCTGCCGGCCAGGGCGAAAACTTTTGTTCCCTTGCTGGTTGGCGTGCCGAACTGGGCATACCATTGCCCGCCGTTACGGATGATGGGAGCCACGCTGGCCAAGGTCTCGACGTTGTTGATGAGCGTCGGCTGGCCCCAGAGACCATACTCCGCCGGATAGGGCGGCCGTGGACGAGGCTGTCCGCGCTTGCCCTCAATGGAGGCAATCAGGGCGGTCTCTTCGCCGCATACGAACGCTCCCGCGCCCAAACGGATGTCAATATGGAAGTTAAANAGCGTGCCGCCNATGCCGCTGCCGAGCATATTGGCCCGGCGAGCCTGGCGAATAGCTGTCTTGAGCCGGGCGACGGCCAGAGGGTATTCGCCACGAACGTACACATAACCTTGTGACGCGCCGATGGCGTATCCGGCGATGGCCATGCCTTCCAGAATGCGGTGAGGGTCGCTTTCCAGCACGCTACGGTCCATGAATGCGCCGGGGTCACCTTCATCGGCATTACAGATGACGTATTTGGTTTCACCGTCCGACTTGGCCACTGTTGTCCACTTCAGGCCGGTGGGGTAGCCGCCGCCGCCGCGGCCGCGCAATCCGCTGGCCACGATCTCNTCGATGACGTCGGAGGGCGACATCTCGGTAATGGCCTTTAACAGAGCTGTATATCCATCACGGGCGATGTACTCTTCGATCCGTTCCGGGTCGATCAAACCGCTGTTTTCCAGGACGACCTTCTTTTGACGGCGGAAGAAGGGAATTTCAGTCGACAGGCTCAGACGCCCCACCGGTTGAGCGTCCAGCGAAGCGACGATGTCGGGCACATCCTCAATCGTGACGTTCTGATACATGACTTCGTTGGGCTTCTCTGCATCGACCGACACGAGCGGCCCGGCCGCGCAANGGCCCATGCAGCCCGTCCCGCGCACCCGGCACCAATGGCCGTCGCCGGCATGCTTGACTTGTTCCTCCAGCGCATCCTTGATGGCCCCACTTTGCGAAGACATGCAGCCGGCCGCCATGCACACGTTGACCGTGTGGGTGTACCCTTCGGCTTGCTGCTGTTCAGCTATTGTGATTTCCTCAAGCTTGTCGAACATCTTCTGTCTCCTTCAGGGCCTTTAACCGCGCCATGGCTTCATCGGTGTTGACCTTGCCGGCTATTTCGCCATCGAAAACGGCCACAGGAGCCAGTCCACAAGAGCCCAGGCAGCGCGCCGTCATCAGGGAAAGCGACCCGTCGGCCGTGGTCTGGCCCGCCTTAATGCCGAATTCGTTTTCAATTTCNTTTAATAGTTGGGGGATTCCCTTGATATAGCANGCTGTCCCCAGGCAGACGACACAAGTATGACGCCCGGCGGGTTTCANCGTGAACAGATGATAAAATGTCGATACACCGTAAACCTGACTCAGCGGTGCATTCAGGGAAGCCGCCACATAGCGCAANGAANCATCATCTAGAAAGCCGAATGACTCCTGCACGGTGTGCAGCGTTTCGATGAGGCCATCACGTTCAAAGCCGTTTCGTTGCATGGTGGCTTGAACGATTCGCCAGCGCTTATCGTCTGATGGCGGCTCAAGCTTTTCGTTCCGTGGTGTCATATCACTCCTTTCCCATTCAATGGCCCACTCTCCTCCAGCCCGGAACAGCTAGAGGCGTGGGTCCATGAAAGGGGATTGCCGTTAAGTTGGAGAGCGGGCGTTCTGTCCTTTGACAAGGCGTAGCGCCCGCGACAATGCGGTATAGTGCAAGTCCCCTACATTGTGACAGAAAAGGAGCAACTACATTAGTGAAATTTGTCACAAATACATGTGACGAGTGTCATGCTTATCGCAANAGTGTACCGGCGGATTGNGAGGGATGGGTCAGNAGCGCGCCCANAAGGCCNGGCTCCAGCCCNGAAAAGATATTGACGGTNAGACCNGGACGNGNGTCAATGAGGTCCAGCATGGCCAGCACCTTGGANGCCATGCCNCCCGTCACGTCTGTGCCGCGCGAAGCGCCGAGCGCGGGCCAGACGTCGGNTAGGTTTTGGCGGGTGATNAGGGGGATNACNTGCCCCTGAAGATNGAGCACGCCGGCCGTTTCGCCGGCNAACAATANNCGTTCAACATNCAACACAGTCGCCAGATAATCCATCACTTCCTCGGTGGAAACGATGGTTCCGCCCCGCACGTCGTCGAAGGCAACGTCACCAAACACGACAGGCACGATGTCGGCGTCCAGCGCGGCGCGCAAGGAAGCGATTTCCATATGCGTGATACGGCCGTCCGACACCCTGGCAGTGGCGGAGGGAGGGATCCCGACGGCGGGAACGCCGGCGGACAGCAAGGCGGCCACAACGAGCCGGTTCAGCCGCGCGGCCGCGTCGGCGACCTCGGCAAAGCCAAACCATTGCTCCAGGCCCGCCACGCCGGCGCGCGTGCCGTGCTTTGCCCCTGCCACGTGGCCATATGATCCGCTCCCGTGCCCCAACACCAGTTTCAGCGTGGGGTTTGCCGCCCGGGCCGCGGCGATCTCAGCCGATAATCGAGACAGGATTTCCGGGCGCAACTCTTCATGACCTGTTTTGTCAGTGAGAAGAGACCCACCCAACTTCACAAAAACAGCATCGGCCGCCATGGTCATGTGCTCCATTGCATCTATCAGTTCAATTTTTCGGCCAAATGCTGCCGGACATAGGCGACGGCCGTCTCGGCCGAAGTCGCCAGGTAGATCAAATCCATGTCGCGCGGCCGTATGTATTCAGCCTGGGCATAGACGCGAATCGTTTCCCGCCACGTGGCGCCTAACAAAACGAGTGGTCGCGGCGACATCTCTCCCGTCTGCATCAGGCTCCAGGCAAGAGCCACCTCCGACAGAGTGCCTATGCCGCCCGGAAGGGCGATCATGCCGTCGTTGTTCATCACCAAATGGAGCAATCTGTCGCGCTGCGAAGCAAGCCTTACTTCTTCGGCCACCCACTCATTGGGCGGCGTGGGGCGCCATTTTTCCATGTGGGCTGATGTAACACCGATAACCCGGCCACCGCTTTCAGACGCGCCCTGGCTGACGGCGGCCATTGTGCCGCCATAGCCGCCGGTGGCTACAGCGATGCCCGTCTCCGCCAGCAATGCCCCCACGCGCCGCGCTTCCTGATACGCCTCGCTCTCCGGCTGGGGAGAAGAGCTTCCGAAGACTGAAATCACGGGTTGAGTCATACAGAGAACCCCACTAACCTGCTAGACTATCCAATCGCCCAGACCGGGAACTCCCAGGGTCGTTTCACACGATCGCACGCCATTCCGGATCGCCTCAGCGACGACGATGACGGTCATATTATTGACCAGATCGAGCGGCGCGACCAACTGCATGGTGGATAGCGCGAAGGCGACGTCGCCATCATGTCGCGTGTGGCTGGGCCGCACGGCAATGGCAATGCCATTGTGGGCCTGGTGGGTCAACCGCGCCAGTTCGCTGCGCGAAAGTGAGGCGTTGGTCGCCGCCACTACCAGCGTGGTATTCGTGCCGGCCGCGGGCGGGGCTAACCGCTCGACGTAACGAAGCTTATTTAGCTCGACCATCCACCCGCCATCGGGTTTCCGCGCACCGGCCAGCACGCGCGACTGATCATCAACCACATCTCCANCGGCATTGACAACCGCGGCCGCGGCCACGACGAGGTCGCCCATNCGTCGCGATGCCACGCCAAAGCCNCCCTTCATCATATGCTCGAAGCCCGCCCATTTTCCCAGCAGCACGCCCGTCCCCGCGCCGACATTCCCTTCCTCAATAGAGCCGTCAAACGCGTCGGCGGCCGCGCAGGCTCTGTAGCCGCTCTCCGCATTGGGCGTGAATGCGCCCTGATTCAGGAAGAAGTCGTAAACCACGGCCGCCGGCACAATCGGCACCGGACGAACAGGCGTCGGATGGNCCAGGCCACGTTCGGCCAGATACGTCATCACGCCATCGGCCGCCGCCAGACCGAAGGCGCTGCCGCCGGTGAGCAAAACCGCATCGATGTCTTTGTCCTCGGGCTTATCCGCGGCCAGCAGCGCCAGTTCGCGGCTACCGGGAGCCGGCCCGCGGGCATCGACGCTGCCACGTGTCCCGTCTGGACACAGGAAGACGGTGCACCCCGTATGGTGATCCTCCTGCGTGGCGTGCCCGATTCGGATTCCGGCAAAGTCAATACTTCTTCTTGATAGGGAGCGCGACATAGACAGCGTCACTCCGCATCCAGCAAAAAGGCCCGAATGTCGCTGTTGACTTCGGCGGCCTTCTCAATGAAGAACAGATGCCCGGCTTCCGGATAAAGGNTAAATTGCGCGCCAAAGATATGGTCGGCCAGATGTCGACCATTTTCCGCCGGGATGATTCGATCTTCGGCCCCATGCATCACCAAAGTCGGCCGCCGGATCTCACCCAACCGGGCGGATACATCATGGGTAAAAACCGCTTTGATCTGGGCCTGATAACTCTGAGGGGTTTGAGGATTAGCGACGGCGATATTGGCCAGCGCGTCCACCACATCCGGTTGCTCGCTCAGACACCGGTCGCTTACGGAGACCCATATCCCGTTCAGGAAGTCTTGCCGTCGATCGCCACTGCGCGCCGGCCGGGTGAGCGATAGCATGACTTGCTCATCGGGGTAGACGCCGAGCCGCCCACCGGCCGAGGTGCAGCCCACAATAAGGCGTCTTATTCTCGATGGGTAATTCAAAGCCAGGTGGAGCGCAGTCATTCCCCCGAGGCTGAAGCCGAAAACGTCGGCGACAGGAATGGCCAGAGCTTCAAGCACAGCTGCCGCGTCGTCCGCCAGGTCGGCTACGGTGTATTCATAGTCGCTGATTGATGAACGGCCCGCGCCGCGATTATCAAAAGAGATGACGTAAAAGTCGCGGGACAGATCCTGGGTCTGCCACGAGCATTTGTCCGTGTAGTCCGTCAGGCCTGACAGTATCAACAGAGGAGGCGATTCAGGGTCGCCCGATGTCTCATAATAAAGTTGGTGATGACTTAGATTGACGAATGGCATATGAATTTGTCGCGGGTTCTATTGCAACTCTAGCACCGGTTTTACGCAATTCCAAGAGAAGAGGCTTACTATCTATCACTAGACCGGCAAATGGTTTTCGCAGCCGCTCTGCAGGGCTTGAAGCCGTGGATCAATTGTGTAAGGCTACTGACTGGTGTGCTAGAATCAACAGTCGCAAAAGAGTGAAGTAATGTCCCGAGCGCTTGTCGATATCAGAATCCTACAACGGGAATATTTGTTGGCCATCAGCCGCGCCATGACGGCCGAACTGGATCTACACGATCTGCTGCGCCTGATCCTCAAGTCAGCCGTGGAACTGGTAGCNGGGCGCGCCGGGATGATCGCCCTCACTGATGACNGCGGCGAAACGATGCGCGTGGTCGCNGTATATGGCATCCCGCCCCATTTGGTCGATCACTTCGCTCCGCTGGTGCGCGGNGTTCCCTACCGCGAGGGTCATGANGGAGAAGCTTTTCCCGAATTGGCNAACCAGTTGAAGCGTATCGCCGACGACGCGGACCTGGGATTAACTCAGGTGATTCGCCTGCCCCTGAGTACCGGCAACGTTGTCACAGGTTTGATCTATGTATTCCAATCGGGGAGCTACTATTTTGTNGAGGACGCGCCTAATTTATTGCGGAGCTTTGCCGAACAAGCGGCCATCGCCGTTCGCAACGCGAAGTTGTACCATCAGGTTAATCAGGAGAAGCAACGGCTGGATGCCATCCTTGAACAAAGCGCTGACGGCGTCATGATCCTGGACAAGCATCTGAGAATTACCGTTTTCAACCAGGCGTTGAGCCACATGACCGGCTGGCCGGCGGCCGAGGCAATCGGGCGCGATCATGACGATGTTATCCAGTGGATTTCCCTGAAATCGGACTCTGATCTCCAGTCTGCCCTAGCCTACAATTGGCCTTTGCCGAACGCAGCCCATCTTTACGTGGAGGGTGAAGCCCGACGACACAAGGACGCCACCTGCCAGAGCGACCGCCACACGATCAATCTGGGGATCACCTATGCGCCGATGATGGACGCTGACGGGCATATGACCGACATCATCGCCAGCGTGCGCGATCTGACCCGGTATCGGGAAGAAGAAGCGCTGCAGAAAACGTTTATCTCCGTGATCAGCCACGAACTGAAAACGCCCGTTTCAATCATCAAGGGCTATGCCGGCACGCTCCGCCGGCCGGATGGCAATTGGTCGCCGCAGGTATTGGACGAGTCGCTAGCGGTTATCGAGGAAGAAGCCGATAATCTGAACGTTCTTATCGATAATTTGCTGGAAGCCTCGCGGCTTCAAGCGGGGACTTTCGTTCTCGAAGTGAGCGACGAGGTGAACCTGAAAGCGCTGGCCGAATCGGTGGCGCGCCGGTTTCTAATGCAGACAACCTTGCATTCCATTGAAACGCAATTTCCGGATGAGTTCCCCACCGTGATAGGCGACGAACGCCGGCTTACCCAGGTGCTCAATAACTTGATAAGTAACGCCATCAAGTATTCACCAGAGGGCGGGCANATTATGATCAAGGGGCAGGTGCATCCCGAGCACGTAACCGTCTCGGTCTCCGATCAGGGCATCGGCATTCCCGCTCGCGATCAGGGTAGGATATTTCAAAAGTTTTCTCGACTCGATAACGCGCTCAGCCGCAAGACAGAGGGCACCGGGTTGGGTTTATATTTGTCCCGCGCCATTATCGAAGCGCACCGCGGCCGCATCTGGTTCCAGAGCAACAGCGATCNGAGGCCAGGCGCGAGCGGGACCACGTTCACATTCTCGCTTCCACGAGATTAGTGCATTTAACAAAGAAAAATTGACTCAACNAGGCGAANTGGGCAAGCTTATTGTCCAGCTTTACGATGTCGCCTAATCGACAGGAGAATCTATGCAAACACAAATAAATTGCCCCAATTGCGGTACGCCCTATGTGGCTGATATCTACCAGGTGCTCGATGTGGGCCGCCAGCCGCAATTGAAGGAGATGTTGCTCTCGGGCCAGCTTAATTTTGCCGTATGTCCNAATTGCGGCGCGGGTGGGCGAATTGCGACCCCCCTGCTGTATCACGACCCGGCGCACGATCTGTTCATGGTCCACATTCCCCAGGAAGTACCNATGGACCAGGTGCGGCGCGAGGAGTTGATNGGCCGTCTTGTCCAGCAGGTCGTCAACCAGACGCCGATGGAGAAACGCCGGGGATACATGCTTCAGCCGCAGACGATGCTGACCATGCAGAGCTTCATGGAACGCGTCTGGGAAACGGAAGGGGTTACGCCGGAAATGCTGGCCCGCCAGCAAAAGCAGGTGGAATTGCTGCGCACGCTGGCCACCGCCGCTCCGGACGTGCAGGAGTACCTCATCAAGGAGCGCAAGAGCGAGATTGACGAGACGTTCTTCGGCATTCTGCGAGCCCAGATCGAGGCCACCAGCCAGATGAACGACAGCAACCTGGTCAACAATTTGCTGAATCTCCAGGCTAAGCTGATGACCGAAACGGAAATTGGCCGCAAACTCGAGAAACAGCAAATCGCTATGCACGCCCTCAACCGCGATGCCAAACGCGANGGCGGGCTGAGCCCCAGCCTGCTCGCCAAACNCATCATCGCCAACGAATCCGACGAAACGCTGGTCAACGCCATCGCGCTAACCGGCCGGGGGGCGATGAACTACGAGTTTTTCGCCCAGCTGACAAAAGTGGTCGAGGAACGGGAGAAAGCGGGCAACAAGGCCGGAGCGCAGCAGTTGGGTCGCGTGCGCGATCAACTACTGGAACTGCAAAAAGAGATGCAGGAAGCGACCCAGCAGGTTCTGAAAGAGGCCCAGTCAACGCTGGATGAGATCCTCAACGCCGAAAACATGGAAGAAGCCGTCGCCGCCAATATGGGGCGTATTGACGACGCATTCATGCACGTTCTTGAAGCCCGCCTGCTTCACGCGGAACAGAGCGGCCGATTTGAAGAACTGGACAAGATTCGACGGGTTCAAGAAATTATCATCACCGCCATTCAGGGTGACACGCCGCCCGAGGTCAGGCTTCTGACCCAACTCGTCAGCGCTCCGGGCAAGAAGGAACGCGACCAGGTTATGGCCAGCGCGCCTGANCTGNTGTCTGGGGAGTTGGTAGAAGTGGTGGATATGCTGCGCGACCAGGCCAATACCGCCGGCCAGTCGGAGCTGGCCGACAAACTAGGCGAGATCAGGGCNGAATTGACGGCCAGGCTTNCCNTGGAGGGCAAGGCCTAAATTTCAGGTCGCAAGACCGGGGTGAATAATAAGAGCCGCCACGAGGTTAAAAATGAACCTCGTGGCGGCTCTTCTGCTCTAAGGGTTGTCGAGCCGGAAGCCATGGCCGCGAACTGTGACGATGTAGTTGTGGTCGTCCAGTTCAGCCAGCCGGTCGCGGAGGCGACGCACCAGCGCGTCAATCGCCTGTTCCGACACGCCCTGCCCCCCGGTCCCTGGCCACACAGCCTCGATGATGTCATCGCGACCGCACACCGCCCCATCGGCATCGTACAGCATTTGCAGCAGGCGGAATTGGGCCAGTGATAACGGCGGGTCCAGTTCGTGACCGTGTATGGAGACGGTCCGCTTGTTCTCCTCCAGGACCATACCCGCGCCGTCGGCCTTGGGCAGATCGAAGCTCAGGGGCACGGTCGCATCGCTCCCGACAAACAGCATGCGCACGCAAAGGGCGATCTGGATCTCGTCGCCATCCTGGAGCGGCACAGTTCCTTTTACCTGCTGGCCATTGAGAAATGTGCCGTTTTTACTGTCCAGGTCTTCCAGGAAATACCGACCATCACGATAATGGATCTTCAGGTGATAGCGGGATACCTGACGCTCGGGCAACACGATGTCGGCATCAGTCCCGCGACCGATTAGCATCTCATCGTCGGCGAGCGTCCAGCGGTGCCCAATCAACTCTCCCTCGCTCACCATCAGGACGGGTCTGTCATCCATACGTTAATCCCTCGCTAGCTCGGCAATCCACGGCGTTCCGGCGCGCATGACAGCCTATTATTGTTTGCATTATAATGGATAGTATGAGTGATAGTCCAGTAATCGANCCGGCCGATGCCGAGGCCACAGCTGTCGGCAGTTCGCCCAATAGCACTCCCGCGCCCCACGTCGAGGGAACCGTGCTGCGCGACCGGTATCGATTGACCAATATCGTCGGCCAGGGTGGCATGGGAAATGTGTATCGGGCGGAAGATCTGCGCCTTCCGGGAAGGCTCTGCGCGATCAAGGAAGTCACGCCTGACCCCCACGCCTCCCAGGAACTGCGCGATCAATCCCACCAGCAGTTCTTGCAGGAGGCCAGTATTCTGGCCCAGCTCGATCACCCCAACCTGCCCAAGGTGTCCGATTTCTTCTCTGACGCCAACCGTGACTATCTGGTCATGGATTACGTGCCGGGCCAAGATCTCAAACAGTGGCTCGACAANGCTNGGGCCGAGAACAGGAAACTGAGCGAAAATCTTGTGCTGGGGTGGGCCGCGCAGATCATCGACGCGCTGAGCTATCTCCACCGCCAAACGCCGCCCGTNGTCCACCGCGACATCAAGCCCAGCAACATCAAACTCACGCCGGATGACCGCATCAAGCTGGTTGACTTCGGCCTGGTGAAACTCCTGTCGGCCGATGAGGCACGAACCATCACGGTCGTGCAAGGGCGAGGGACGGCTCTATATACGCCGCTGGAGCAATACGGCGGCGACAGCGGCCATACGGACGTCCGCACCGATATATACGCGCTGGGAGCCACGTTTTACCATCTGCTGACGGACTATCCGCCGCCCGACGCGAAGACCCGTTTCCTCAACCCGCGCGCATTGCGCGATCCCGTCCAGCTAAACTCTGATATATCCCCCTACGTGTCCGAGGCCATTCTGTGGGCCATGGAGATGCATCCGGATGACCGGCCGCAAACGATTGAACAGTTCGCGCAAGCCTTGTTTGGGCGCGGCGGCCGACCCAGCGGGCCGGTATCTCTGGGCGAGGCGCTGCGCGCCAATTGGGTCGTGGCGGTCATGGCCCTGGCACTGTTCATTCTGGCTTTGCTGGTCACCCTTATCTAGGCCAAGCTATGAGCGACATCGCGCCCACCTGCCCCCGCTGCTTCAAGAATAAGAGCCAAACCCGAGATGGGCGAACGGCGGCCGGCAGCCAACGCTACCGCTGCGCGCTCTGTGGTTGTCGCTACACGCCATACCCCAAGGATCAGGGGTATGAGGAAGAGATTCGCTTTCAAGCTCTCCAGCTGTACCTGGAAGGCCATTCCATGCGCGAGATCGGGCGCATACTGAACGTCAACCACCAAAGCATTGCCAACTGGATGAAGAGTTACGCCCGGTTTTTGCCCCCGGATCTACCGCCCGACATTGCCGAGCTGGCCCGATTGGAAGGCCTCTTCGTGCTTTAGGCTCCAACCCGGGGGCTAACTCCACCACACTTTTAGCCATTTCCACCACGACATTAGACAATATCATTGACGCTCCCTCTTCTGAAGCTATAGTCACGTCTAACATTCCTCCGCGCTGGCGGCATTCTATTGAGTAATTAAATCACTATACAGGAGCAAAGAATGGCAAGCGTAAGTTTCCGGCACGTCTACAAGCGGTTTGGTGATGTCAGCGTCATCAAGGACTTCAACCTTGAGATCGCCGACAAAGAATTCATGGTGTTCGTCGGCCCGTCCGGCTGTGGCAAATCGACCAACTTGCGCATGCTCGCCGGCCTCGAAGAGGTATCCGAGGGAGACATCCTCATCGGCGACCGCGTGGTCAACGATGTTCCCCCCAAAGATCGCGATATCGCCATGGTTTTCCAGTCATACGCCCTCTATCCCCACATGAGCGTCTATGACAACATGGCCTTTGGCCTGAAATTGCGCAAAATGCCCAAGGAAGAGATCGACCGTCGGGTGAAGGAAGCGGCCGATATCATGGGCCTGACCAATCTCCTCGACCGGAAGCCAAAAGCCCTATCCGGCGGCCAGCGACAGCGCGTCGCCGTTTGCCGCGCCATCGTGCGGGAGCCATCGGTGTTTCTCATGGATGAGCCGTTGTCGAACCTGGACGCCAAGCTGCGCGTCACGGCCCGGGCGGAGATCAGTAAGCTGCATCAGAAGCTGGGCACGACGTTCATCTACGTGACCCATGACCAGGTTGAGGCCATGACTATGGGCGACCGCATCGCCGTTCTGGCTGACGGCATATTGCAGCAATGCGACACCCCGCGCAACCTGTACAATGAGCCGGTCAACGTTTTCGTGGCCGGTTTCATCGGCAGCCCGGCGATGAATTTCTTCAACGGCACGCTTGTCAGCGAGGAAGGGCGACAGTTCGTGGACACGGGCGATTTCCGCGTTCGNGTTCCNGAAAACCGCAAAGAAGCCTTCGCCCCATACACNGGTAAAGAAGTNGTNATGGGCATCCGGCCCGAGCACGTCCACTCCCCCGAATTCGCGCCGCCGAATATNATCGGCGAGAACGTCAACGCGGTGGTCGAAGTGGTGGAGCTCCTTGGCCATGAACTGCATCTGTACCTGAATTCCGGCAAGAATAGCTTTGTCGGCACTGTCGATCCGCGCTTTGGGGTGCATAGCGGCAACAACATCACCGTTGCCTTCGACATGAACAACGTTCATCTGTTCGACAAGGCGACGGAACTGGCGATTCGCTAACGGGTCGAAATCTTCCATTAGCTAAGCTGAGGGTCGCTGGCGGACGGCGGCCCTCTTTTTTATAATAGGCTCAAGATCCCATGCCTACAGCTCACTATCAACCCGGAGAATCCTTTGCGGTTCAGTTCGCCTGGCGTCTGCCCGAGGGAGAATATTTGCGCGCCATCTTCCAGGCGGATGTGCTGGATTTGGTACCGGGCGCGGATAAATACGTCGTCCGGCTCAGCCAATTCCTGGCCGGCCGGGAGGACGACGCTGACGGCCAAGTCAAGCCGCTGGAGACATTGGAGGGCGAGTATTGGGAGCTGGTTCGCGGGCTGGCCGGCCGGCGAATTACCATCGCCTATGAGGCAGACGACAGCCGGCCAATCTACCTGCGCCTGGCGACCCTGACCGGCGAGCACAACTTCTTCAGCCGATATGAAGATGCCGCGGTGATTGCCCGCGGCATCGAAGCGCGGATGCGGAAATCAAATCAGGGCAACGCGGAGAACGACTCCGCAGTCATCGAGTAGAATATTCAGCACCCCTTTGCGATTATCCGGAAAAAACACGGCGCCACAAATCTGTTTCTAAAATCCCCTCGGGATCGCACCGTTCCTTGANCGCCTTGAANTGATCGATGCGCTCCTTGCCCAGATACGCCTCAGCNACTTCCGGTCGCAGGGTNCTGTCTTTGGCCAGATAAAAGCGGCCGCCGGCACGAATAACGATATCGTCCAACTCCTTTGTCAGCCAGATCAACCGCTGGCGATTTTCCTTCGTCACGCGGAAGTCCATGGCCATTGAAAAGCCGTCGACCGCGTAACTCATCAGGAAATCGTCCGGCCGGTGGCGCTTGAGCACGGTCAGGTAATTGGGCAAGCCGCGACGTTTGCAGAGCGCCAGGATCTCGGAAAAGGCATCGTGTGCCGTCTCTTTGGGAATGAACGGCTGGTACTGAATAAGACCGCCCGGCCCATACGCTTTTTTCCAGTCAGGCACGTAATCCAGCAAAAAATGGAACTGCACGTGCGGTTGGCGATACTTTTTCACGCCGCCAAAGCTTCCGGCGAGAAATTTGCCCTGGTTCACAAATTGCACGCCCAAATTGCTGAACATCGGGCGCATGAACAGCCAGACGATTGAACGGGGCACGATGCCGAAGAGGTTCGGCCCCAGATGCTGGTTCTCCAGGCGCAATGTCTGGGCCGGATGGGGGTCCGCTTCCGGCGGCAGGTAGTGGGCGCGGTGGACGTCACCACGACCCAACGATTTTCCATCGGCCAGCGAGTCAATCCAGCCGACGATGTAATCTGAATCGGCCGCGTACTCATGGAAGTAAGCGAACATCTCCCCCAGGTCGCGCCGGGTCGAGGTTTCCACATCAAGCAACCCTGAGTAGATNCGCTTCATCTGCATGGTGAGGCTGATGAAGATGCCCAGCATGCCAAAGCCGCCGATGGCCGCGTGGAATACGTCGCTGTTCTCCTCGCGGCTACAGGTGATGACTTCCCCGGACACCAACATCAGATCAAACTCGAGGATGTGGTCGCCAATCGGGCCAGCCTTGAACGCGTTCTTGCCATGCACATTCATCGCCGCTGAGCCACCCATGGTGGTGGCGCTCGTTCCTGTGGCGATGGGCGGCCACCAGCCGTCTTCGATGATGTATTGCCATAATTCGGCCAGCGTCACCCCNGGCTCGACACGTATCCGGCCGGTCTCGGGGTTCCACTCCAGGATGCGCCTCAGCCGGCCCGTATCAATAAGGATGTTTTCGCTGTTCATCGCCGCGTCGCCATAGCTGTTGCCGCCGCCGCGCAGGCCGACGGTGCGGCCGCTGCGCCGCGCCAGAGCCAATACGTCGCGCAAGGCCTCGACGGTGCTGGGGCGGTAGACATAGCTCATACCGCTTGTCGCCTCGCCCCACGACGACACCTGCTCCAGGCGCTCATCGGGCAGCGGAGAGAAACTGTGCGGGGCGCGGGCCTTCGCCTCGCGGGTTGTCAGGGTTTTCATGTCTGTCATGATTATTTCTCGGTGTTAAAAGTTCAAGCGCCGGAAGAGGATAGATGGGATCGAACGTACGGCCAGGCTAACCAATCGCCAGCGGGAAGGCACGTAAGCCAGCTGGCGGCGCTGGCGCACGGCGGCGAGCGTTTTAGCCGCCGCTTCGTCCGGCGACACCACCCAAAACGTCTTGGGAGCATTCTTCAACAAGTCAGTGTCAACAAAACCGGGCTTAATGGTCGTGACGGTCACGCCATGCCTGGAGAGCCGGTTGCGGAGGGCTTCCAGGTAGGTATCCAGACCCGCCTTGGAGGCATTGTAAACTGGGCTGCCGACGCGGCCACGGTCTCCGGCGATAGAACTGATGCCGACNATGTGGCCAGCGCGNGCGCGCTCAAAGCGCAAGCCAGCCTCATTGAGCCAAGCGATGGCCCCCAGGAGGTTCGTGCTGATCATGGCCTCGTCTTTGGCAAAATTATACTCATGGGGGGCAACCCGCGGCTGCACGGCCGCGGCGTAGATTATCAGGTCCAATCCGCCCAGGTCGCGCGTGATCTGATCGAACAACATGGGCACCTGGCTAAATTCAGTTACGTCGTGGACGTAGGGCAAGACAGCCTCTTTGCCGACACTGTCGCGCAATGCGGCCAGGTTTGCCTCGCGCCGGGCAACGGCCGCCACACGGTATCGCTGGTTGGCTAACTGGCGCACCAGCGCCGCGCCCAATCCGGAAGACGCGCCAACGACGATAGCGCGAAACCGGGGTTCCAATGGATAGTATACGGGTGAAGTCATAGTTAGGTCTGGTCAAGTCAGGAGGATGGACAGCCGGTTGTTTTGCCGCTGCAGGCGAGGCAACCCGAGGCTCCTGAGGCTAATGAATGCCTCAGGAGCCGATTCTATCAGATTCATTGACGCTGTAAAGCGCCGCTAACCCTTCGACTTGGCTACTCTGCTTCTGCCGTGCTGCCACCTACAGCCTCGGTGGCGAGGAGCATCAACTCCTGAATGCGCTCGAGCATGTCGCCAGGGTTGGGATGCAGACCTTCCTGGACGAGCGCCCCGGCGTAGAGTTGCTCAATGGCCAGGGGTAGCAACGGNCTGGCCGGGTTTGTGGTCGCCAGTCTGGACAGTCCGGCGATCAGCGGGTGATTGCGGTTGATCTCAAGGATNTGGGCCGGCACATTGTACTCGCGACCCATCAGGCGATAGATTCGCTGCAGATCGGCGTCCCGCCCGTCCGGCGGAACCAGTCGCACCGGATTATCCTTCAGGACGCGCGATGGCCGCACCTCAGTAACCCGCTCGCCCAGCGTCGTGACGCACAAGCCCAAAAACCGGTTGAAGTCCGGCTCGGGGGAGTTAATCTCAGCGGCGGCATCATCCGGCTTACTCTCTGCTTCGGGCACCTCGAGGTCGGCGCTGGCGGCGTTGATGAATCGCTTTTCCCGATACTGCTCTAACATCGGGGCAACAAATATATCCAGCGGCTCGTGCCAATAGAGGACCTCAATATCCCGGGCCCGGAATGGATCCAGGTGGGGACTGCGAGAGGCGCCAGTCAAACTGTCCGCGACGACGTAGTAGATGCCCTCTTGCCCTTCGCCCATACGCGCCACATAGTCATCCAGCGACGTCAGGCTGCCATCGCTTTGGGAAGAGTGATAGCGCAGCAGAGGCAGGATCTCATCGGCCGCCGCGCGGTCGGTCGCCAATCCTTCCTTCAGTACCGACCCAAACTCCTCGATGAACTGAGCATATTTCTCCGGCTCGCTTTCGCCCAGCTTCTTTAGTTCGCGGATAACCCGTGACTTGATGCTTTTCCCCAGCTGCTGCATGAGGCGATTGTTTTGCACCGTCTCGCGACTCACATTTAGCGGCAAATCCTCCGAATCCACNACGCCATCGACGAACGACAGCCANGGCGGCAGCAGGTCGGTGCAATACTCCTGGATCAACACGTTGTGGGAGTAAAGCATGACGCCAGGTTCCTTGCGCAGGCTCAGGACGCCCCGATCGCGGCGACGCGGCAGGTATAGCAAGGCCCTCAGATTGACCGGTGAATCAGAAGCGAAGTGGATCGTCAGAAGGGGATCCTCGAAATCCATTGTCATTTGGCGATAAAAGTCTCTGTGATCATCGGCCGACACTTCCCCGGCGGACTTGCGCCACAACGACTCGCGACGATTCGCTTGCTCGCCACGAACGTAGATAGGAAAGCGGACATAGTCGGAATACTTCTTGATGATCTGCTTCAACCTGTAGGCATTGGCTAATTCCTGAGCATCGGTCTTTAGTGTGATGTGGATTTCGGTGCCGCGATGAGGTTTCTCGGCCGGCTCGACGGTAAATTCGTCGCCGCCGTCNGAACTCCAGGCCACGGCCTCAGCATCCGNCNGGNAGGAGCGGGAGACGACGCGCACCTTGTCTGCCACCATGAAGACCGAATAGAAGCCCACGCCAAANTGGCCAATCACATCGCTGGGGTCGACATCCCCCTTGCCTAATGTCGCCAGAAACTCACGCGCGCCGGATTGGGCGATTGTGCCCAGATTGCGCACGATCTCGTCCTGGGTCATACCAATCCCTGTGTCTTTAACGATCAGCGACGCAGGCGAATTTTCCTCCGCCTCCTTGAATTCGATGTGGATCGCCGGCTCGGCATCGGGATCGTGGATGTTGGTGTTTGTGAGGGCTTCAAACTGAAGACGAGTCAGGGCATCNGAGGCGTTGGATACCAGTTCGCGCAGGAAGATGTCTCGATCCTTGTATAGAGAATGCGCCAAGATGTGCAACAATTGTTTGATTTCGGCCTTAAAGCCAAAAGCTTCGNTAGTCATATGCGTTTCTGTGGAACCTCCAAAAGTGCAATTGCCTTCAATAATAGCGTGAGAAAATTAGACTGAAATAAACGCGCAAGATCAAGGTTCCNGTACAAACCTACTTTAAGGCGAAATCCGCCATTGACAATTTAGTTCGGCTTCGTACAATTCCATACGTTACTTTTCAGTCAAAAGGAATTATACATGCCGCCTCCCAACAGATTCAGCAACGCCGTGCGCGAGCGATGGCTGGCCTTCCTCCAAACGTCCCANCCTNACATCGATCCGCAGGCGGCGCGCCTGCTGGAGGACTTTCGCGTGGTCGCCCATCAGATCCACCAATTGAGCGAAAGCAACCTGAACTCCTCTGGCTTATCCTATGCCCAATACAGAGTGCTCATGAATCTGAGGTTCTGCGAATGGGAAGGGAAGTGCGATGGCCTCAACCCTTCCGAGATCAGTGCCACTCAGGGCACGAGCCGCAATACCATCAGTTCCCTCATCCGCTCTCTGGAAGAGGACGGCTACATCGAGCGTCATCTGGATCAGGAAGACCGGCGCCGGTTTAACATCCACCTGAGCGAGGCCGGCCGGGCCAAAGCCCTCGACCTGGAACACGATCATTTCAGACTGATCGCCGACCTTTTCTCCGCCCTATCCCCNGAGGAAATCGAAATACTCAGTAAGCTTCTCCAGAAATTAGGCAATCAAATCACCACCTTGAAGGAATAACCCCCTTCCCTAACGGAGTCACCCATGCAGCTATCAGGAAGACGGCGAACCGGTACTCAGCCTGCTGGTGGCGGGCGAGCAANCATGCAATCACTCGGCCGCGCCCTAAACTATCTGACTCAATACCCGCGATTGACGATAGGCGCGACGATCGCCCTCATCATTGCCACCGCGGCCCAACTGGCCGTGCCGCAACTCTTGCANCAAATCATCGACACGATCGTCACCAGCGCCACCAATCAGGGCATCCTCAACCTGCCCGCAACCGTGCAGGCCCTCGCGGCTGAGCAGTTGGGGCTGGATCTGACGGCCGCGCAAGCCGAACTGGATGCCGCGCCTCGGGCACTGGTCATGGCGGCGCTCATCATCGTATTGTTTGCCATCGCGCGCGGGATCTTCGCCTTCGGGCAAAATTTCATGTCCCAGGCCCTCTCGGAGAACATTGCCTTCGATCTGCGCAATGANATCTTTACCAAGATCCAGCGGCTCAGCTTCAGCTATCACGANCGCAACCGNACCGGCCAGCTGATGATNCGAGCNACAGACGACGTAGAGCGCNTGCGGGTNTTCATCGGCCAGGGTCTGCTCATGGCCTTGCAAGCNCTCATCCTTCTTGTTGGGACGTTGATCATACTCCTCCTGACCAACTTCCGCCTGACCCTCGTCGTCCTGCCCGTCTTGCCAATTGCCCTGGGCATTTTCATGCTGTTCGGCATGATTTCCCAGCCCTTGTTCGTCGAGGTCCAAAAACGACTGGGACGGGTCAATACGACCTTGCAGGAGAATCTGGCCGGTCTGAAGGTAGTGAAGGCCTTTACCAGCGANGAGCGNGAGGAAAAGCGTTTCCACGACAGCATCGATCATCTTCTGGCCCAGAGAATCAAGGTCAGCCGCGTCTTTTCTTTCCTGTTCCCGTTTATTTTCCTCATTGCCAACCTCGGGCAAGCGGCGGTTCTATACTTTGGCGGGCGGCAAATCATCGACGGCACGCTGACGCTTGGTGAGTGGCAGAAATTCAGCCTCTACCTCGNTTACGTCTTCATTCCGATGGGCCAGCTCGGGTTCATCATCTCGCTTATGGCCCAAGCTGGGGCCAGCGCTGACCGAATCTTCGAGATCCTGGATGCCAAGAACGACGTCGAAAACAAGCCCGGAGCGATCGACCTGGGCGAGATCGACGGCCGGGTCGAATTCCGGGACGTCTCATTTCGCTACTTCTCTGGCGGCGATCCAGTGCTGAGCCACATCACTTTTGCCGCNGAACCGGGGCAAACTGTCGCCCTGTTGGGGGCAACCGGCAGCGGAAAGAGCACCATCATTAACCTCATCCCTCGGTTCTATGACGTCAGCGAGGGACAGGTGCTCATCGATGGCCATGATATCCGGGATGTTACGCTCGAGAGCCTTCGCCAGCGGATCGGTATCGTTTTGCAGGAGACCGTCCTGTTCAGCGGCTCCGTCCGCGACAACATCGCCTTTGGCCGGCCCGATGCGGCCGATGAAGAGATTATCGCCGCGGCCAAAGCGGCCGCCGCTCACGATTTCATCACCGGCTTCCCNCAGGGATATGACACGCCGGTCGGCGAGCGCGGCGCGACACTCAGCGGAGGCCAGAAGCAGCGCGTGGCCATCGCGCGCGCCTTGCTCATGGACCCCCACATCCTCATCCTAGACGACAGCACCAGTAGCGTGGATTTAAACACCGAGTACGAGATCCAAAAGGCGCTCGACCAATTGATGAAAGGACGCACCAGTTTCGTCATCGCCCAACGGATTAGCACGGTTCTCAATGCCGACCTCATCCTGGTGTTGGACAAAGGCACTATTGTCGCGCGCGGCAAGCATGAGGAGTTGATGGAGACGAGCCCGGTTTACGCCGACATTTACCACTCGCAACTGGCGGAGGACATCGCCCCGGCATAGCGGCCACCCTGCCCGCGTCGGCCGCCATGGCCCGCGGACATTCGCCGACGGTAGTGGAGAAACCATTATGATGGATCGACAAGCNCAATTCTTGGGCATGGAGACCAGCAAGGCTCGCAGCACGCGCGGCACCCTGGCTCGCCTGTGGCAATTTTTTCGGCGCTATGGCCTGATACTCCTGCTGGTGGCCGTCCTGGTCATCGCCAGCACGTACATGCAGGTGCTCATCCCGGATCTGACCGGTCAGGCGGTTGATTGCTATCTGGGACCGTATACGACGGCCGCGGCGGCNGGCGAGGGAGCNGCCGCTCTTGGCGCGCTNGCCNGNGACACNGCCGAGGCGGGNGCGTTTTCCAACTGCTGGTATACGACGCCTGACTTGACGGCCACGGCGCAAGAGACGCTGACCGGTTTCGGTCAGTTGATATTGATCATCGTAGCCCTCTATGTAGGCAGCGCCATTTTGAGCGGCATGATGTTCTACCTGATGAGTTGGGCCGGCAATCACGTCCTGCGCGACTTGCAGGCGCGGGTCTTCACCCATATTCACAAGCTCTCGCTAGGTTATTTCACCAAGCATGAGGCGGGCGATGTGATGAGCCGCTTCACCAATGACTCCGACACGCTGCAACAAGTCATCGGCTTCGGACTGGTGTCCGTGCTGCAAGGCATGCTGCTCATCGTCTGGACAATCGTCGTCATGTTTCAGCGGAATGCCCCCTTCGCGCTCATCAGCCTGGTCACTTTGCCGCTGATGATCATCATCACCCGCTGGTTCTCCGGTCAAGCGCGCAAGGCGTTTCGCCGGGCGCGCCAGCAAATCGGCAACGTGAATGCGGACTTGCAGGAGAGCATCTCGGCCGTGCGCGAGGTTCAGGCCTTCAGTCGCGAAGAAGAGAACATCCAAAACTTCCGCGAGAGTAACGCCGCCAATCGCGACGCCAACATCCGCGCCCAGGCCTACACCGGCGCG
This sequence comes from Ardenticatenia bacterium, assembly GCA_014237545.1. Lineage (GTDB taxonomy): Bacteria > Chloroflexota > Anaerolineae > Promineifilales > Promineifilaceae > Promineifilum. Next base: position 26,866 of record JAACJX010000373.1, read on the forward strand.
CTTGGTCCGGCCCTGGAGGGACTTAGCTACGTCAGCCTGGCCGTGGTGGCCGGCATCGGCGGCCTACTGATGTTGCGCGGCGAAGGCTTGATGGGCACCACGATCTCCGTCGGCCTGATCATCACCTTCATCGGCTACACACAGCAGTTCAACCGCCCGGTGCAGCAAATAGCCACCCTCTGGGCGACCATACAGAGCGCCATCGCCGGGGCCGAGCGCATCTTCGGCCTGCTCGACGAGCCGGCCGAGATCGTCGACAAGCCTGACGCCATCAAAATGCCCCACATCACCGGCCACGTCATCTATGATGCCGTACACGCCGAATACAATCCGGGCGAGCCCGTGTTGCGAGGCGTGTCGATCGATGCCAAACCAGGCCAGATCGTCGCGATCGTTGGGCCGACGGGCGCGGGAAAAACGACCATTATCAACCTGCTGCCCCGATTCTGGGACGTATCATCCGGCCGTATCACGATCGACGGCCAGGATATACGCGACGTGTCCCAGGAAAGCCTGCGCCGCCAGATCGGCATCGTGCTTCAGGATTCCTTCCTGTTCAGCGATACGGTCATGAACAATATCCGCTATGGGCGGCCGGATGCGACCGACGAAGAAGTGGTGGCGGCAGCGAGGCTGGCCCACGCCGACGACTTCATCTCACGATTGCAAGACGGTTATGAGACCGTGCTGGGCGAGCGGGGCGCGGGGCTGAGCCAGGGACAGCGCCAATTGCTCTCAATCGCGCGCGTGGCTCTCATAGACCCGCGCATCCTGATCCTCGACGAGGCCACCAGCAGCGTAGACACTCGCACCGAGCGCGAGATTCAGAAGGCTCTGGAAGAGCTGTTGCGCGGTCGAACGAGCTTCGTCATTGCCCACCGGCTCAGCACGATCCGCAATGCAGACCAGGTTTTGGTCTTGCAGGACGGCCAAATCATCGAGCAAGGTACCCACCAATCACTCCTGGCACAAAAGGGGTTCTACTTTGATTTGTATATGAGCCAGTTCCGGCGAAAAAGCGTTGAAGAAGAACTAACCGCAGAACCTGAAGAGTTAGACTTTCTGGCAACAGGCGATTAAACAAAAGGCGCATGATCAAACATGCGCCTCTTAATTTTTACGAGCCCTAAAATATAGTGCAGTCGTGCGCTAGAAATGCCGCTCAAAAAACG
>JAACJX010000372.1 GCA_014237545.1 Ardenticatenia bacterium
ACCTTTCCCGTTATTGGCATGACCTGTGCCAACTGCGTGGCATCGGTCGAACGCACTTCTAAAAAGGCGCAAGGCGTCACTGATGCCGTGGTTAATTTCGCCAGCGAGAAAGTCACCATCACCTATGACCCGAACGTTACGTCCGTGTCCGAGGTGACGGCCGACGTGGTGAGCCGGGTAAAGAAGGCCGGCTATGAGATTCCGACGGCTACGCTGGAACTGCCGCTGTTGGGTATGACCTGCGCCAACTGCGTCACCACTATTGAGCGAAGTCTGAAAAAGGTGGATGGCGTGATCGATGCGTCGGTCAATCTGGCCAACGAGCGGGCCACAGTCTCTTATACACCCGGCGAGGCCAGCCGCGAGACATTGGTTGCCGCGGTGCGACGCGCTGGTTATGACGTGATCGAAAGCGAATCGGACGAGGAGCTGGAGGATGCGGAAGCGATCGCGCGGCAATCGGAACTGCGCCATCAGTGGCAGCGGTTCATCGTCGGCACGATCTTTACTGTTCCCCTGGTCGTGCTGACCATGGCGCGTGACTTCGGCCTGCTTGGCATGTGGGCCCATGACGCCGCCTGGCTAAACTGGCTGTTTCTGGTTCTGGCGACACCGGTCCAATTCTGGGTCGGTTGGGATTACTACACCGGCGCCTACAAGGCTCTCCGTAACGGCAGCGCCAACATGGACGTGCTGGTAGTCATGGGCACAAGCGTGGCCTACTTCTATAGCCTGGTCGTGCTAGTGGCGAACACATTTGGCGTGACTCGTTTTGGCGTTCACGTTTACTTCGAAACAGCCGCAGCCATTATCACGCTCATCGTCCTGGGTAAGCTCTTGGAAGTGCGGGCCAAAGGCCAGACCAGCGAAGCGATCAAGAAGCTAATGGGCCTGCAAGCCAAGACGGCCCGCGTCGTTCGCAACGACCTGGAAATAGACATTCCCATCGCGGAAGTAGTGAAAGGCGACGTTGTCATCGTCCGCCCCGGCGAGAAAATCCCCGTGGATGGGGTCATTGTCTACGGGCACTCAGCTATCGACGAGAGCATGATCACTGGCGAAAGCCTGCCGGTGGATAAGGGTGTTGGTGACGAGGTAATCGGGGCGACGATCAACAAGCAGGGACGGCTCAAGTTTGAAGCCACAAAGGTCGGCAAAGAGACAGCCCTGGCGCAGATTATCAAGCTTGTAGAACAGGCCCAGGGCAGCAAGGCGCCCATTCAGCGGTTAGTAGATCGGATTTCTGCCTACTTCGTCCCAGCTGTAATAGGTATCGCCCTTTTCACATTTGTGCTGTGGTGGGTGGTTGGTGGCGAGTTTGTGCCTGCGCTCACCAGGCTGGTGGCCGTGCTCGTCATCGCCTGCCCTTGCGCCATGGGCCTGGCAACGCCCACGTCGATCATGGTTGGTGTGGGCAAGGGCGCGGAGAACGGCATCCTGTTCAAGAACAGCGCGGCCCTGGAACAGGCGCACAAGTTAACCGCCATTGTTCTGGACAAGACCGGCACCATCACGAAGGGCATGCCATCAGTTACCGACATCGTCGTGAGCGACCATGCNCGGAACGGGCAAGCAAANGGNGANTATTGGCTGCGGCTGGCCGCCTCGGCCGAGCGCGGCTCGGAACATCCCTTAGGCGCGGCGATCGTGAGTTCGGCCCAAGATAAGGGGCTTTCTCTGAGCGAGCCGGCCGGCTTCGAAGGTATCGCCGGGCACGGCATTGCCGCGACGGTCGACGGTCACCTAGTTCTCGTGGGTAACCTGCGTTTGATGGAGCGAGAGAATGTCCTTCTGAACGGCCTCGGCCCTAAAGCCTCCCAGCTACAAAACGAGGCCAAGACGGCGATGTGGTTGGCGGTAGATGGTCAGGCCAGCGCCGTCATCGGCGTCGCCGATACCATCAAGGATGGGTCTCGGGAGGCAGTCGAGGCTTTGCACCGGCTTGGGCTGACAGTGGTGATGATGACCGGAGATAACCAGGCAACAGCCGANGCCATCGCCGGGGAAGTGGGAATTGACAGGGTCTTTGCCGAGGTGTTGCCCGGCGATAAGGCCAACTACGTGAAACAGTTACAGGATGAAGGGTACCAGGTGGCCATGGTTGGTGACGGCATCAACGATGCCCCGGCGCTGGCCCAAGCTGACGTAGGTATCGCCATTGGCACCGGTACGGACGTGGCAATGGAAGCGGCTGACGTAACGTTGATGCGAGGCGATCTGCGCAGCGTGCCGCAGGCCATCAAACTGTCCAAGGCAACGATGCGCAACATCAGGGAAAATCTGTTTTGGGCTTTCGGCTATAACGTGGCTCTGATACCCATTGCCGCCGGTATTCTGGCTCCATTCGACTGGGCGCCGGANTTCCTGCGACAATTGAATCCGATTCTGGCCGCTGCGGCCATGGCTTTCTCCAGCATCAGTGTGGTGACGAACTCTTTGCGGTTGAAGCGAGTTAAGCTATAGCCTGTTGTCCCCCCTCAGTGACACGGCCGTGCCGCGGGGCACGGCCGTGCAGTTCAGCTTATGGCTGGGCATTCCGCACTACCGTTCCTCCTATCTCCCAGAGGGCGTGGCGAGGGTCGGCCCAATGTTTGCGATGTTCAAAGAGAGAAAGATTGTGCTGCAGGCAACCAACCTGTAAATACGCCATTTAGCGCTGTCAGCGGGAACCCGCCCTCTCTATAATTTGAATATAACAACTGAAATTGGGGAGCTCCTTATGCCTTCTCTTTCCCGCCGTATAACCCTATTGATATTTGCGTTATTGATTGCCTCTTCCGGTTTGCTGACGGCATGTGGCGCGCAGTCATCAGCCGAGGATCACAACTTGGCAATGGCATCACTTGACGGCATGCCAATGGATGTAAAGAACGCGCCCGTAGCTGTCCAGCAATCCTATCAATTCAATGTGGCCAATCCGGACGTGATGGAGCAGCTCCCGTGCTACTGTGGTTGCGGGGCAATGGGCCACACTTCCAACTACGACTGTTACGTCTCGGGAATTGAGAGTGACGGCACGATCAATTACGACTCACATGCTTTGGGTTGCTCGATTTGCGTCGATATCACCCAGGACGCGATGCGACTGCTCGAACAGGGCAAGACCGTGGGTGAAATAAAGGCCTATGGGGATCAGACGTATGCCCAATAT
>JAACJX010000570.1 GCA_014237545.1 Ardenticatenia bacterium
ATGTGCCGCTGTCGTCGGGATATCAAATCACCAACAACATCGTCTACGGCTGCGCCACCAATTTTGGCGTGTCGACGCAGCGGCCGGGCGGGGGGCTGAACAACTCTCTGGTAGCAAACAACACCTTCGCCCATGCCCGCGGCGACAGCCCTGTTGGCAATGATAATGTCAACTTCGCTTTCAGCAGCGGCATCTCGGTCAATGGCTCTTCGTTCATCAATAACCTTCTGTTACAGTCGCCCATGCTGGCGGAGAGGAATATTCGCTTCCAGGGACAGGGCGATCTGTCGGGCTTCACCGTCGCCCATAACCTTTATTCGCCCACCCTGACCGGTCTGCCCTCACAATGGCCGCAAAACGAACCGGGGCAAATCGTCACCGCGGACCCGCGGCTGGCGAACGCTGCCCTGGGTGGGCAGAACCCGCCGCTGCCGGAACGCAACTCGCCCCCGCCCAACCCGGCCGATTTCCGCCTCAGGTTTGATTCACCCGCCTTCGCCGCCGGGCAGCCCCTTTCCGGCGTCACCCACGACTTCGGCGGGCGGTTGCGCGACACCATTGGGTTTCCCGACATCGGCGCGCATGAGTTGCCGCATCAGGGCATCATCGTCACCAACGCCCTGATACCGGACGGGGACACGCAACTGATTGATTTCACGCTGCTCCCTGGTGATTCCTTCCCGCTGGGCCATGGCGGCGAGCGCGTCTTTGTCTTTCCGCCCGGGGTCTCCAAGTCGCTGGCGTCGAGCGTGCCTGAAGGATGGCGGCAGACGGCGGCGTCATGCGGCGGCGAGAACACGCTTGAGGCCATTNTGGTCAGCGAGAGCGATTGGGTNACGTGCGCCTTCACCCACGAGCGGCTGGNCGGCATCATNGTNCGCAAGGAAACCCTCCCANCGGGCCAAACCCAGAGCTTCGNATTCACGATGAATGGCACGGACTCATTCTCTCTGGCCCACGGCGAGACGTATACGGCCGCGGGTCTGGNNTCCGGTCNATACGGCGTGGCCGAGACGTTGCCGCCGAACTGGGCCCAGGTCAGCGCGAGTTGTGATGATGGCTCNTCGCCCGCGGNNATCGACCTNGNCGCGGGCGANACGGTGACCTGCACCTTNACCAACGCGCGCCTGGCCCTGGGCCTGACACTGACGCCGTCGCCCGGNATGGTCNCCGCGCCCGGAGGGAATGTCACCTTCACCCTCCAGGTTGCCAATGACTCCGGCACGGGNGTCGAGCTTAACGGCCTGGTGGACTCGNTCTANGGGGATGTGGCTNATNCCGNCAATCCNGCTCTGGAGAANACCGGNTGCCAACTGCCGCAAAGNATGGCCGCCGGNGCGGTCTANGAGTGCTCTTTCGTGGCCCGCGTGGCCGGNACTGGNGGTACCTTGCAGAGCAACACCCTGACGGCCACGGCGGTGGGGCCGGGTAATACATCTGTCAGCGCCGCGGTCGAGGCGGCNGTGGCGATCGATTCTCCCCCGCCGGGGCGAATCATCGTCACCAAGCGCACAGACCCGCCGGATACACCCGGCGTCTTCCAGTTCACCNCCAGCTATGGTAACTTCAGCCTTAGTCACGGACAAAGCCACGATTCCGGCCCGTTGGCGTCGGGCGTGTCCTATAGTGTGGCCGAAACCGCCTCGCCGGGGTGGGCCATTTCGATCGCAACGTGCGAGGGCGACGATGACGGTTCCAGCCCGTCAGCGATTATGTTGGATCCGGGCGAGACGGTGACCTGTACGTTTGTCAACCGCCGCACGACGACAGGGCCGCTGGCCACCTTCTACGTGACAACGCCACTGGCGGGAAAGGTGCGCGGCCTGGCCTATTCACCCGGCGATATTCTGGCCTATGACAACGGGACCGACACGTGGTCGATCTATTTCGATGCCTCCGATGTGGGCATTGCCAAGGCGTTGAATGACTTCGTGCTGATGGACGACGGATCAATCCTGATGGCGTTCAAGGTCAGGATGAAACCGCTCGATGCCAGCGGCAAGATCCTTACCATCGAACCCCATGACATTGCCCGATTTGTGCCCCAACGGNTCGGCAACGATACGGCCGGCTGGTTTGAGCATTACTTCGACGGGTCCGACGTGGGTCTTTCGACCACCAGCGAAAAGATCGACGCCCTGGCTCTGGGGCCTGATGACGCGCTGTTGATCAGCACCACGGGCGCGGCGGCCGTCAAGCGGGGCGGCGTGACGCTGAAGGCCCAGGATGAGGATCTGCTGGCGTTCGCGGGGGATAGCCTGGGCAGCGCGACCACCGGCGCGTGGTCCTTGGCCTTCGACGGCTCCACGCTCGCGGGCATGGCCGTGGAAAACCTGACCGCCGCGTGGCGCGACCCGGCCAATGGACATCTATTCATGACGGTGACGAACAACTTCACCATCAAGGGCATCAAAGGCACCAACCGGACGGTGCTNAGCGTGTCGCCCGCGGGGGTCGTGGAGACATATTGGGACGCCTCGGCCGCCGGTCTGGCCGTCCTGGTCGACGGCTTGCACATCTCCCGCCGGTAGGCCCTATTCGCCGTTGATCATCGCCCGCGAGATGGCGTTGTGGCGCGGCAGGTGGGTTTCCAGGTCGATGGTGGTCAATCGCCCCTGGTCCACGACGACGCGGCCGTTGATGANCGACCAGTCGACGCCGCGCGGCCCGCAAAAGAGAACGGCCGCCGCCGGATCGTGCCACGCCCCGGCATAATCCACGCGGTTGAGATTGACGGCGATAAAGTCAGCGCTCATGCCGGGAGCCAGATAGCCCACATCATCCCGGCCCAGCACCGCCGCGCTGCCGCGNGTGGCGATTTCCAGCGCCTCGCGAGCGGACAGGGCCGCNGCGTTGCCGCCGAAGCCGCCNCGACCGCCCGGCGCTTCAGANAGGTAGCGATCCGGCGCGACACGCTGGAGCAGCATCGCCTGCCGCGCTTCGGCCAGCATGTGGCCTGAGTCGTTGGAAGCGGAGCCATCTACCCCCAAGCCGACCGGCGCGCCGGCCCGCCGCAAATCGAGCACGTGGCAAATGCCGCTGGCCAGGCGCATGTTGCTGCTGGGACAGTGGGCGACGCCGGTTTTGGTCCGGCCAAACAGGTCGATCTCGCCGCGGCTCATGTGGACGCAATGGGCGTGCCANACGTCCTCGCCGGTCCAGCCGAGCGACTCCACATAGGGCACGGGCCGCAGGCCAAACGTCTCCAGGCAGAAAATCTCCTCCTCCAGCGTCTCGGCCAGGTGGGTGTGCAGCCGGACGCCGTAGGCTCGGGCCAGCGCCGCCGACTCGCGCATGAGGTCGGCCGTGACGGAAAACGGGGAGCACGGGGCCAGGAAAACGCGCGTCATCGCGTGGCGGTTCGCGTCGTGGTAGGTCTCGATGAGGCGGCGGCTGTCGCGCAGGATGAAAGCCTCATCCTCTGTCACCCGGTCGGGCGGCAGCCCGCCCTGGCTTTCGCCCAGCGACATCGAACCGCGCGCGGCGTGGAAGCGCACGCCAACATCGGCCGCGGCGCGGATCTGGCTGTCCAGCGTGCAGTCGTTGGGGAAGATGTAGAGGTGGTCGCTGCTGGTCGTGCATCCGGAGAGGGCCAGCTCGGCCAGGCCGGTGATCGTGCTGACGTAAACCGCCTCGTCGGTCAGATTGGCCCAGATGGGATAGAGTGTCTTGAGCCAGGTAAACAGGTCGGCATCCTGGGCGATGACGCGGGTCAGGCTCTGGTAGAGATGGTGATGAGTGTTGATGAGGCCGGGCAAAACGACGTGGCTGGACAAATCGAGGACGGTGTCGGCCGTGGCCGGCAGCGCGTCGCTGGGGCCGACGGCCTCGATAATGTTGTCGCGCACGAACAAGCCGCCGTTGGCGATCTCGCGTCGCTCGTCATCCATCGTGATCAGTAACTGGGCATTTTTGGCAAGCAGAGTGGTCATAGGGTGCGGTCCTTGTGGGTTGGGGGCCTGGNAGGCCGGCGACTGCCGAAGAAAGAGCAACGAACCGGTCGCTGTCCTCCGAGCCTTTGCGCCCAAGAGTAGCACGGCGCGGGATTTTGGCAACGAGGACGGGTGAGCTATAATTAAGGCTGGTCTGTCGGGGATGTGGCGGAATTGGCAGACGCGCATGACTTAGAATCATGTGCCGCAAGGCGTGTGGGTTCGAGTCCCTCCATCCCCATTACTAAATTCCAAGGCGTTGCGCTGCGGCAACGCTTTTTTATTCAAGAGGTATCGCTGTGACGCTAACCATTCAAACCAGTGAAGACGAACTGCGGCAACTCACCCTCAACATTGAGGTCGATGAGGACCGCGTGCGCAAGGCCATGCAAAAAAAGGCCCGCGAGCTCTCTCGCGAGGTCAGCCTGCCGGGGTTCCGGCCCGGCAAAGCNCCGTATGACGTGCTNGTTCGCCGCATCGGCGAAGACACCCTCCGCGCCGAGGCCGTCGAGGANCTGGTCCAGCCCGTTTTCGAAGAAGCGCTGGAGCAAGAAGGCATTGAACCGTATGCCCGGCCGACGCTGGAGGATATTGAGCTCAACCCGGTCGTGTTCAAGTTCACCATTCCCCTCACGCCGACGGTCGTTCTGGGCGACTATCGCTCGATCCGGCAGGAAGTCGAGGACGTCCNGGTAACGGATGAAGCCCTGAATGAGGCGCTGGAATATGTCCGTATGCGCCATCAGGTGATCGAGCCGGTGGAGCGGCCGGCCGAGGCGGGCGACGTCGTCGCCATCAGTGGCAGCGGCAAGTTCACCGCCCCCAAGCCGGCGGCCGAGAGCGAGGAGGAGTCCGCGGCGAGCGAGGAAGCGGNGGCCGAGGGGGAGACGATATTCGACGAGGAGCGCCTCGANATCCTGCTNGATGACAAGACGCTCTTCCCCGAGACNCCCTTTGTGGANAACGTCATCGGCATGTCNGCCGGCGATCAGAAGCAGTTTTCTTTCNCCTTCCCCGATCCCTATGAACATGACGTCGAATATGCCGGGCGCGAGGCCGCTTTTGACGTGACCGTNCTCGAGGTCAAACGGCGCGAGCTGCCCGAGCTTGACGACGAACTGGCCAAGCTGGAGGGGAAATACGAATCNCTCGACGAGTTACGCGCNGNCCTGAAGGATGATCTGGCCAAGACGGCCGAGAACGCGGCGAAGGAAAAGACCATCGACGACATGATCCACCACCTGATCGAAGGGGCGACGATGGTCTATCCACCGGCGGCCATCGAGGCGCAGATCGACGAGATGCTCGAAGACTTCAAGGGTCGTCTGGCGCGCAGTGGTTGGAAGTATGAGGATTACCTGAACCTTCAGGGCATGACTGAAGAGAATTTGCGTGCCGACTTCAATGAGAACGCCGAGGATCAGTTGCGCCACCAACTGGCGCTACGCCAATTCATTCTCGACGAGAAATTGCGCGTAGAGGCGGCCGACGTCGATGGTCTCATCGAAGAGCGCGTTGCTCGGTTCGATAACCCGGGCCTGCGCGACAGCATGCGCAACTATTATCGCAGCGGCCAGGGGTTTGACCTGATCAGCAGCGAGGTGCTCAGCAACAAGGCCTACGAACGCGCCCGCGCCATTTTCAGCGGCAACGCGCCTGATCTGGCTGCGCTCGTTGACGAGGCGGCCGACGAGGAAGAATAACGGAAATCTTATAGGCGCCGGNTATACTCATATGACCGGCGCCGATGAGGCGCTTTACCGTCANCCGCCCGGCTATATTGCCGCCGGCGNTCAGGTTTGAGGAGAAGCAGCTATGTTTGATATTCCAACAGCNCTTGTCCCGATGGTGGTCGAATCCACCGGCCGGGGAGAGCGCGCTTATGATATATTCTCGCTTCTGTTGAAGGAGCGCATCATCATTCTGGGGACGCCAATCAACGATCAGATCGCCAACCTGACCGTGGCCCAGTTGCTATGGCTGGCCAGCGAAGACAGCTCGAAGCCCATTCGCATGTACATCAATTCGCCGGGTGGCCAGGTGTATGCCGGAATGGCTATCTATGACACGATGCAGCAGGTNGAGTGCCCNGTTTCCACGGTTGCCGTTGGATTCACGGCTAGTTTCGGTACCATCCTGCTGGCGGCCGGCACCAAGGGCATGCGCTATGCGCTGCCGAACGCCACCATCCACCTGCACCAGCCGTTGGGTGGCGCGCGCGGCCAGGCCTCGGATATCGCCATTCAGGCCCAGGAGATCCTGCGCCTGCGCACCGATCTGAACCAGATCCTGAGCCAGCACACCGGGCANACGATCGAGCGCATCCAGAAGGACACCGACCGCGATCTGTACATGTCCGCCGCTCAGGCGCGGGATTATGGTCTGGTAGACCAGGTCCTCGATAATTCCCAGGGCATGAACGGCAATGGTTTGTAGGCGCAACTGGTAGCCCGCGCCGTGGAATGAATGATGTGACAGCCGGAAAATGATATTTCCGGCTGTTTTTATTCAACCGCCCTGTCTCGATTTGCCCGCTAACTTGTGTAGACCTATAATCAGATTCGACCGGTTGGCGAATACCGCCATGCGGGAGATGAAATACAACCTACATGATTAAACGTGTCACGCGTGCCCAGGTTTGGTGGAAATCTCCAATCGTCCTCTTAGGTGTGGCGATCTTGATCGCTTATCTGAGCGCGGCTTCTCATACGCCGCCGATCCTCGCCGATACGGACCAGCTACCCACTGTCGGGTTTACCAACAACGTCTACACCGTCGCTGAGAATCAGGGGCCGGCGACGATTACGGTCAGCGTTAACCAAACGCCGGCCGCCGGCCAGAACGTGGTCGTTTCTTACCTGACCGTGGCCGGGACGGCAACGGAAGGGACGGGTGGCGACTATATCAACTCGTCCGGGCAGCTGACATTCACTAACTCGTCCCAGAATACGCAGTCGTTCACGGTCACGATCAATAACGACAATATCCTCAACGAGACAAACGAGACCGTCAATCTCATTTTGCANTTGCAAACGCCCAACACCGCCACGACTGGTGTCCTGTTGGCAACCCTGATCATCACCGACGACGACGCGGCCACGGCCACCCCCCGCCCCACGGCCGCCACAGGCACGCCCATCTTCGTCGATCTGACTGAACCGAACAATACCTTCGAGGAAGCCTACCAGATCCAGCCCGACGCCGCGGCCACCTGCCAGCTTACGCTCTGGCCGCCGGGAGATCAGGATTTCTACGCGTTTGCCGTAAAGGCGGGCACGCATTACAAAATCCTGACCGACCAGCTCTCTCCGGGGCTGGACACGCTGCTGAAGATCTACAACCCGAACGGCAACCAGATTGCCGAGAATGATGATTTCGGGCCGGCCGGCCAGTTTCAGTCTCAGGTCGTCGTGCAGGCCGCCAGCACGGGCATTTATTACGCCCGGGTCGTAAATAAAAGCCCGGCCGATGCGGCCAACAAGACATACTGTCTGGCGATTGACGCCATGGAGCAGCCGACGGTCACGCCGACGCCGACCCTGTTCCCGACGCGCGCGGGGTCCGATGCCTGCGAGCCCAACGGGACGCTGCCTATCGCCTGTCTGTTCGGCGAGAACCAGTCGCAGGCGTTCAACTTCGTGCCCCCGTTNAACGAGGGGCCGGATCAGGACTTCTATCGCATCTGGGTGAAGCCGGGGACAACCATCACCTGCGAGACGAACGAACTNTCCAGCGTGACGGACACCAACATGATCTTCCTCGGCCCCAACGGGGAGGACTTTAACCCCCAACTGGGCAACGACGACAAGGCTCCGGGCGACAAGGGTAGCCGGCTGACCTACACCTCGACCTATACCGGCTGGCTCCACGTCCTTGTGGGGCCGGTTAACCCGGTTCCCCTGGCCCAGGCGGCCCAGTTCACCTATACATTGGCCTGCACATCCACGGTGCCGCCGACGGCGACGCCCACGACGCGCCCCGTCACGGGTGGCGGAGGGGGGGGTGGGGTTGTTCCCATNGCGCCAACCATCACCCCGTTCCCGACGCCCACGCCGATCGATCTGTCGGCCATCCTGACGCCGTCACCGGTCGTCGTTCCGGAAGTGACGATTCAACCGTTGCCCACGGCGACGCCGCCGGTCGGCTCTCAAGGCGTTTCCACGGTCAATGTCACCGTATACTACGACAGCAACTTTAATTTCACGCCCGAAGTCAACGAGGGCATCATCGATGTGGCTGTGGCGTTGTTCGATAATGCCAACGGCCGCCTGATCGCCTTCGGCTATACCAACCAGGCCGGCGTCGTGCGCTTCGACGCCGTACCGAGTAGCGGCTCGGTCCGGGTCGAGGTGCCCTTGTTGAGCTTTAGCCAGATCGTCGGCCCGGGGGAATCCAACATTGCCGTGCGCGTGGCGCCCTTGCCCCTGCCCATCGGCATTCCGTAAGGAGCGGAACCACAAGCGCGTCTTGAGCGTCTTGTAAACTCAGAACCATGTCGGCCGACCAACAGCCCTCCTCCAGTTTCCGTCAACGGCTCAACGCCAGTCCCGCCCTGTTGATCCTGGGCATTGTGGCGATCATCGCGTTGCTGGCGGCGTGCATCATGGGCTTTATCCTCCTCCGGCCACTGATTACCGGCAATGACGACGCCACCACCGGGGGCACGCCGGCCGCCGGCGAGCCAACGCCTTTTCCACAGTCCACCCAATCGGCCGCCGGGCAGCCGGTCATCGTGGGGGTGAGTGACTCCGGCACCATTTCCGTCACGCTGGACGCTCCGGCCACGCTGGATATGATGGGCAGCCAGTGGGCGGTNCAGCCGCAGAACATCGNCGTGGACGGCCTTTGGAACCCCGANGTGGCCGACGAAGCGGCGGCCTGGGTCAATGGCACCATTGTCAACTACGTGTTCGGTCTGAACGATTCGGAGAGCAACCGCACTATGCTGGAATCGCTCGCGCCCGGCCAGCAGATGGTGGTGACGACGCGACAGGGCGTGACCCATACGTTTAGCTTCGACAACCGCAATACCGTCTCCAGCAGCGACCGCAACGTGTTTAACCAGCANACCCCCGGCATCACCCTGCTCTTGCTGGGCAGCGACGACGACAACCGGCTGGTCGTGCGCGGCCGCTATGAAGTCGCCGCCACTGATCAGGCGTCCGGCGGCGGCGTCATCCAGATGGGGGAAACGGCGCAATTGGGTGATGCCCAATTCACGCCCCAGGCCAGTTCCTTCCTGACCAACCGGCCGGAAGCGCCNGTGGGTTTCGGCTTCTTCCTGATCGATTTCGTAATGCAGAATGTGGGGCTGTCGGCTATCGATACCAGCGCCTATCGCTTCACCCTGTCCGATGAACTGGGCAATCAATACGCGCTCAATCCGATCGCCAGCCGCCTGGGCAATAATCCGCCACTAACCGGCTTTATCAACGCCGGCCAGTCGATCACGGCCACGGCCGGCTACCAGATCCCCGCCGGTCTCATCAGCCCCAACCTGACCTGGACCATCACCGCGCCCGACGGGACGCAGGTGCAGGCCACCATGCCCTTCACCGCCGGTGGGACGGCCGGGCAAAGCGCGGTCATCTCCCTGCAACAGGCAAGCATCACGCCCGACCTGAATAACCTCATTATCGTGGGTCAGGTGACGAATGTCGGGGTGCAGCCGTTGGTCCTGTCGCCGGAAGATGTCTCGCTGAGGACCCCGGCCGGAGCCGATTACCTGTTGCTGGCGACAAATCCGCCGTTCCCCTGGACGGTACCGCCGAACCAGACGCTCCAGTTCGCCGTCACCTACCAGCGGCCCATCGGCTCGTCCTCGGCCGTCTTTACGATTCTCAGCCAGCCGTTTGAATTAAGCGGCCTGCAATAGATCGTCTGCTTCGCTCTTTCTACTTCTTTTTCCCGTTGAGGATGAACTCCAGCGACGAGGATTCGCGCGGGCCCCGGCTGGTGTAGTGGAGCAGCATGCCGGCGGCCAGNACCACCAGCCCCAGAACCAGTCCCCCCAACTGCAGCGGTCCGATAAACGGCCGGTCAAACTCCGGCCCGTAATGCGTGCCGATGCGAATCAGATCGGCGAAGCCGCTGGCATAGGCCAGAACCAGGCCAGTGGCCGAGAGGCGCAAGCCGATGTCGGCCTGCAGCGAGGGGGGCGCGTCCGGCGGCCGCAACGAACGCAAGTACATAAATATGGCGACAGTGAGTGCGGTGATGCCCAACAGGAAAACCAGCGTTTGCAGCGCGCCAAAGCCGGGGGTAGGGCCGAGCAGTTCGGCCACTGCCGCGCTGATAANCAGCAAAATGCCGATAATCAACAGTCCCAGCATAGCCGCGCGCCGGATGCGGAGAACTTTATTACTCATTTGCTTTCCATCGGGTGAATCGGACAGACAAAAAAGACGCTGCGCCGGGTGACGCAGCGTCTTGAGTGTCGGGGCAGCGGGACTCGAACCCACGACCTCTTCAACCCCATTGAAGCGCGCTACCAAGCTGCGCCATGCCCCGACTGCATTCAAAATTATATCAGGCTGCCGGGAAACGGGCAAACCGGCCAGGGCAATCCTANATAAAAGAATTGAACANCNATGCTGCCGATTAGGCGGATTTCCCCGGAGCGGCCATACATCGCTTTCGCCCTCTAATCCTCTTGCGACGCCGTCCAGGGGCACATACAATGTAATTACACCCGAGGTAGCACAAGGAGCCACAATGACTACCCTTCACCCCGATTTGGCCCGAATTCTTGTTTCCGAGAGTGACATCCATTACCGCGTGCGCGAGCTGTCGCGGCAAATCGCGCGTGATTATAGTGGGGTCGACCGCCTGTATCTGGTGGGNGTATTGAAAGGCGCGTTTATCTTTCTGTCCGATCTGGCCCGCGCCCTGAGCCAAGTGGAGGGCGCGCCGCCCCACGTCGTTGACTTTATCGCCGTCTCCAGCTACGGCCGCTCGACCATCTCCGGCGAGGTGCGGTTGGTCATGGATCTGCGCGAGCCAATCATGGACCGGCACGTGATCCTGGTCGAGGACATAGTCGATACGGGCCAGACCCTCCATTACCTGCTCCACACCCTCAACGGCCGCGGGCCGGCATCCTTGCGGAGTTGCGCGCTCGTGCGGAAGGACCGGCCGGGCGAAAGCGCCGAGGTCGATTATCTGGGCTTCAAGATTCCTGATGTCTGGGTGGTGGGTTATGGCCTGGATTATGCCGAGACGCACCGCACGCTGCCTTATATCGCCGAATTGAAGCCGGAAGCGTACGCCAAAAGCTAGGGCGGGGTCACCTGACGCATGAACGGCTCCAGGTAGAGGGCCAATAGGCTCAGCAAACCCAGAATGAAGTTATAGCCGGCGTGGACGAGAATAGCCACCGTCGTGTTGNTGCGCTTGCGGATGNCGCCCAGCACGATGCTCAATAGAAACACGGCCAGCGTGGCCGGAGACAGGCCATATTGGACGTGGGAGAGCGCGAAAATCAGCGAGGTGGGCAGGATGCCGAATATCGGTTGCAGCGCTCCCCGGAAGAGCAATTCTTCGCCCAGCCCGGCGCTGGCGGCCAGCAAGAACCATTCCCAGACGGTGTCGAAACTACCCAGCAACGACTCATTGATGCCGCTCAGTTGTTCCACCTGCGCCGCGTCGAAGAGCGCCCAGACGGTGCTGATGCACGCTTGCAGGATGACGAAGAAGAGCATCCACCGCACGCCGGTCCAGATTTGGGACCGCGTCGGCCGTTGCAGTCCCAGTCGTTCGTTGAGGGCCGCCCCGTCGCGGCGAGTCAGCAGCCCGACGCCCACGAACGCGGCCAGGACAAAAACAAACTGTTGGGCCAGGACGTCGATGAGGCTGGCCTCAATCTGGGCGTCGGCCAGCGCGTCGAGAGCGCCCGGCGAAAACGAAATGGCCGCGTTGCCCATCAGATAGCCCACTGTGGCCAGGGCCAACGTGTGGACGGGCGACTCCGGCTCAAGCGCCGGCAGAAGGCGGCCGAGCCATTGCCGCACGCGCCTCAGGCTCACCAGCATGCCCCACAGCCCCATGCCNATCAGCGTGATGCTGCCCAGTCCCTGGTCGATCAGTTGCAGGCCCATTTCCGGCCAATTAACACTATCCAGCGGCAGGAAGCGCAAAGCCAGACCGGTCAGGAGAAGGGCAAGGTTGGCGAGAAACAGGAAAAGATTGAAGGCGATCCGGGCCCGGTCCGTGCCGCGCGCGGCGACAAGGTTTGCGACCAGGATGACGGCCAGGACAGGCAAGCCGGCGATGAGGATGGCCATGGAGAAAGAGCGCCGGCCCCGGCAAGAGATCTACCTGCGGGGCCGGCACGGTTAGACTAAGGGGTGACTAGGGCGGTGTCGAAGTAAATGCCTAGATTGGGGATGTTCATAAATCCCTCGCCGCGATAGGGGAAGTA
>JAACJX010000340.1 GCA_014237545.1 Ardenticatenia bacterium
GCCGCGTTCCCCGGGCTGGTCGATGCCGTCGTCGCCCACGAGGGCGTGGGCTTCGTGGCCGCGCTGGACGGGGACAGGCGGCCGGTCGTCATCGGCAAGCGCGGCCGGCGCGACCTGGACACGGGCGAGGTGCGCGGCGACGACCCCCTGGCCCCCTATGGCGACGTGGCGCGGCGCGCCTGGCAAGTGGGGCGGGTGGCCGCCTTCCCCAGCGCCGGCGACCTGATCATCATGAGCACGGTCTACCCCGACGGGACGGTGGCGGCCCTGGAAGAGCTGATCGGCAGCCACGGCGGGCTGGGCGGCGAGCAGACCGACGCCTTCCTGCTCCACCCGGCCGACCTGGAAGTGCCGCCGACGCGCAGCGCGGCCGACCTGTTTCCCGTGCTGGACGCGCGGCGCGAGCGAGCCGTAGACCCGCCGCGGAGCGCCGCCCCGCGCCGCAAGCGCGAGGACTGGTCGCCGGGAAACCTGCTCGCCGGGCTGCGCGACGTGGGCGCGTGGCTGGAACTGGCCTTCTACGGGACCATCCTCGACCGTTCGGCCTACCGAGCCATCGCCGCCCAGGGGGCGATGACCGGCCCGGCCATCCTGCTGAGCGTGGCCGGCGTGCTGGTCAGCGCCCTCGTGGAAGGGGCACCGGATGGCATGGCCGGGCTGGGCGAGCGGTTCCTCAGCCGCTACGGGTTGTGGATCATCGCCGTCCTGCTCATCCACGGCACGGCCCACGTGTTGCGCGGCAAGGGGACATTCACGCAGACCTTTCGCGTCATGGGCTTCGCCCAGGCGGTGAACCTGCTGGAGTTGTTGCGGCTCGCCCCGTCGATCGGCCCGCTGGTGACGGCCGGGGTCACCATTCTCTCCCTGTTTGTTTCATGGCTGTCCGTGGCCGAGGCCCACCAGTTCCGCGGCTGGCGCACGCTGCTGCTGCCGGTGCTCTATTTCGCCGTCGTCATCGTCGGCGGCTCCTATCTGCTGAGCCTTTCCGACGGCTTCCGCCTGGCCCTCGAGATGCTCCTGGCGCGGCTGGGCGGGGGTTCGTAGGCCCGTCTATGACCTGGGCATAAGGCCAGGCCCCCAAGGGGGCGGCCGGGGTAACCACTGATTAACCGACGACATCCGCGGAAGGTTGCAAAAAAGGCGCGGCTGGGTCAGAATTGGCGTTATTCGTGAGGGAGTATCCGACATGTCGCCAATCAGCCAATCCGAACCGACGGAGACTGACACCATGAGCATTGTCCTGCCGGCGCGCCCCGCTATCTATGAAATCAACACGCGGCTCTGGCTGCGCGAGTTGAGCCGGCTCTATGGCCAGCCCATAACCCTGGCCAACGTTCCGACCGACGTGTGGGATTATCTGGCNGGGTTCCGGTTCGATGCCGTCTGGCTGATGGGCGTGTGGGAGCGCAGCCCGGCCGGACTGGCCTTCGCGCGGCAAAACGAAAACCTGCGCCAGGCGTTCGCCGCCGCNCTGCCCGACGCCGGCCCGGAAGATATCGTCGGCTCCCCCTACTGCGTGCGCCAATACGAGGCCGACCCGGCCATCGGCGGCCGCGAAGGGCTGGCCGCCGCCCGCGCCGAACTGGCCCGCCGCGGCATCGGCCTCATTCTCGATTTCGTGCCCAACCACGTGGCGCCCGACCACCCGTGGATCGCCGACCACCCGGAATACTTCATCCGCGGCACGGCCGCCGACCTGGAGGCCGCGCCCGGCGAGTTCTTCGAGGCCCACGGCGAGATCATCGCCCACGGTCGCGACCCGTATTACCCGCCCTGGCCCGACGTGGCCCAGCTCAACGGCTTCAACCCTGGCCTGCGCGCGGCGACGCTCGAGTTGCTGCTCGACATCGCCGGCCAGTGCGACGGCTTGCGCTGCGACATGGCCATGCTGATGACGACCGAGATCTTCACCCGGACGTGGGGCGAGCGCGCCGGCCCGCCGCCCGACCAGGAGTACTGGCGCGAGATCATCCCCGCCATCCGCGCTCGCCATCCCCGCTTCTGCCTCATCGGCGAGGTGTACTGGAACATGGAGTGGCAGATGATGCAGCAGGGGTTCGACTTCTGCTATGACAAGCGGCTCTATGACCGGCTGGCCCGCGAGACGGCCGCCGACGTGCGCAGCCATCTGGCGGCCGACGTGGAATACCAGGACAAGCTCGTGCGCTTCATTGAGAACCACGACGAACCGCGCGCCGCCCGCACGTTCGCCGGCGGCCGCGCCCTGACCGCGGCCGTCGCCGCCTACACCCTGCCCGGCGCAAAGCTGTTCCACCAGGGGCAGTTCGAGGGCGTGACGACCCACCTGCCGGTGTTCCTGACGCGGCGGCCCGACGAAGCGGCCGACCGGGCGCTCCACGCCTTCTACCGGCGGCTGGCCAACGAGATCCAGGCCGCGGCGCTGCGCGACGGCCAGTGGCGACTTTGCGCTTTGAACGGCTGGCCGGATAATATCAGTTATAATAACCTTGCCGCCTGGTGCTGGGAGGCGGGGGACGACCGGCGCGTTGTCGTCGTGAACCTGTCGCCCCACACGTCGCAGGCGCGGGTGCAACTGCCTTGGCCCGATCTGGCCGGGCAGAACTGGATCTTCGTCGACGTGATGGACGACACGACGTACGAATGGGGCGGCGACGAGGTCCTGAACATGGGCCTGTACGTCGAACTCGCCCCGTGGGGGCGGCACTTTTTCGCCGTTCGCTGACCCGGCGCGCTCCGGCGCGCCCTGCTCATTACGAATAGAGGTTGGTATCGCCAGGGACCTTCGGTGTCTGGCGATTTTAGTTTGANTCAATTTCNGTTNCCCATATTTCCTATAGGAGATCTGAACCCGATCATGACCGAGAATTTGAATCCGTTTNCGATTGCGCAAGCTCAATTGGATAAGGCGGCCGGGATCCTGCAACTGGACCCCGACATGCACGCCTTCCTGCGCGAGCCGATGCGGGAGTTCCACTTCAGCATCCCCGTGCGCATGGACGACGGCCACGTGCAGACGTTCAAGGCCTTCCGCGTGCAGTACAACGACGCCCGCGGCCCGGCCAAGGGCGGCATCCGCTTCCATCCCGATGAGACCATCGACACGGTCCGCGCCCTGGCGGCGTGGATGACGTGGAAGACGGCCGTCTCCGACGTGCCCCTCGGCGGCGGCAAGGGCGGCGTGGTCTGCAACCCGCGCAACATGTCCGTGGGCGAGCTGGAGCGCCTGAGCCGCGGCTATATGCGGGCCGTGGCCCGCTTCGTCGGCCTCAAGCAGGACGTCCCCGCGCCGGACGTGGGCACAACGCCGCAGATCATGTCCTGGATGCTCGACGAGTATGAGGTCATCAACGGCGAGCACGAGCCGGGCGTCATCACCGGCAAGCCCCTGATGCTGGGCGGCTCGGCCGGCCGCAGCCCGGCCACGGCCATGGGCGGTATGGTCACCATCCGCGAGGCGGCCAGGCTGCTGGGCATGGACCTGAAGGGGGCGACAGCGTCGATCCAGGGCTATGGCAACGTGGGCAGCTATGCCCACCGGCTGGCCCACGACCTGTTCGGGCTGAAGGTCGTCGCCGTCAGCGACGAGTTCGGCGCCATCTACAACGCCAACGGCCTCGACCCGGCCGTGGTCAGCGCCCAGATGCGCCGCACCGGCAAGGTCGGCGGCACGCCCGGCACCGAGGAGATCAGCAACGCCCANCTGCTGGAGATGCCGGTCGACATCCTCATCCCCGCGGCCATCGAGAACCAGCTCACCGGCGCGAACGCCGACCGCATCCAGGCCAAGATCATCGCCGAGCTGGCCAACGGCCCCACGACACCCGAGGCCGACGCCATCTTCCGCCAAAAGGGCATCTACATCATCCCCGACTTCC
Source organism: Ardenticatenia bacterium (assembly GCA_014237545.1). Taxonomy (GTDB): domain Bacteria; phylum Chloroflexota; class Anaerolineae; order Promineifilales; family Promineifilaceae; genus Promineifilum. The sequence goes on from JAACJX010000340.1 coordinate 3,858, forward strand.
TATGCAACGCCGGCGGCGTGTCCGTCTCCTACTTCGAGATGGTGCAGAACACCTATGGCTATTACTGGACCGAGGAACTGGTGCAGGAGCGGCTCGACCAGAAGATGACCACCGCCTTCCATGCCGTCCACAACATGGCCGAGCAGCACGGCGTCGAGACGCGCATGGCCGCCTATCTGGTGGCCGTCAACCGCGTGGCCGAGGCGGTCCGCGCCCGCGGTTGGGTCTAACCCCGTATTTGTGTAGGGGCGGGTTGCGGCAGCGGACTGCCTTCCAAACCCGCCCCTATCTTGCCTCGGCCAGACCTGACAGGTGGGCGCGGCGACGCTCCGGATGGACAAGGGGCCTGGTGCGCCCACCTGTCAGGTCTCGTTGTTCCAGCCGCCACAGCGCGTTCACAGGATGCCCTCCCATTTGCCATCGCTTGAACGGGTGAAGTTGGTGAGGTTGGTGAAGTTGGTGAAGTTTTCTCTGGATGACTTTAACGATAATCCCGTTATGCTCTCAGGATCAATTCCATAGCTCGAGGACCACCGCACGACATCGGCCAAAGAAATCATCCAACCGCTTTTTCCGGATCGTGCCTGACGAGATTTTATAAATCTCATTTTCTTAAGAATATGACCCAATCGACGNGANGTAATATATTCAGGGTTTATATCTAGCTCTTGTNCTTCAGTAATTGCTTGCGCTGCGGCGGTGATGGTTGAAGTCAATAAAAAATGTGTCCGTTTATAAACTTCACCATCTTCACTAACTTCACCAACTTCACCAACATCGCGTACAATCTTCCCCAGAATCAACCCCAACGCCCGGATCACTAGCGCTGTCAGATCATCCGCTTCCACGTTTTGCCGTTCTTTCTGATACGCCACCGACAAAGCCATCATCCGACAAAGCCGGGGAGCAGAGGAGCGCTCCCTTTCTCCCCTTCTCCCCTGCTCCCCTTCCCCCTTTCCGCCCTGCGCCTCCGCCCGCCCCACGCTTCCACGACGCGTCCCATAAATCACGGAACTCTTACGCGATCTATAACGTTATAGTGATAGACTGCTATCGTTGAGTTTGGATGGATGAAGCATGCCTGGAAAAAGTTATCAGCAACCACAAGGTAATTACCCAAGCACTACCGCCCCGGCGGCGGATTATCGCCTGTCGCCCTCGCGCGGCCGCCGGACGGCGCTGTGGCTGTTGTTCCCGCTGCTGTTTTTGATCGTCGCCGCCATAGGCGTATTGGCCGGTGGGCTGTCGTTCGTCTATGCCCGGGACCGCGTCATGCCCGGCGTGTCCGCCTATGGCGTGCCGCTGAGCGGCCTATCCCAGGATGAAGCGGCCGCGGCCATCGCCGCCCGTTGGGATGAGCAAACCGTCATCCTGCAGAACGGCGACCTGGTCGTTCCGGTCGCGCCGGCCGATCTGGGCATGGTCATCGACGCCGAGGCCACGGCCCGCGCCGCGGCCGGCAAGGGACGCACGCTCGACAGCCTGAGCGCTCTGGCCGCCGAACGCTCCGCCTGGTTCGACACGCCGCCGGTGTGGCGCTTCGACCCGGAAGCCGCCTGGCGAACCCTGTCGCAGCTGGCCCCGCAACTGGCTGTGGCCCCGGTCGACGCCACCGTTGACCTGAGCAGCGGCCGCGCCATGGCCGTGCCTGCCATCGAGGGTCGCGAGCTCGACATCGAGACGACCCTGACCACTCTGGCGGCTAACCCGGCGGCTGTGCTGCGCGCCGGCCAGCTGTCCCTCAGCGTCCGGCCCGTGCCGGCGGCCGTCACCGACGTGTCGGCCGCGGTGGACGAGGCCAACCGCCTGCTGGCCACGGCCGTCACGCTCGAGGTATATGATCCCGTGCGCGACGAACAAATCAACTGGCGGGTCGAGCCATCGGCCTGGGTTCAATGGCTGCGATTAACGATCGACCCGGCCACCGGCCAGTTCAGCTGGTCGCTCGACCGGCAGATCGGCGTGGCCTATCTGGATACGCTGGAAGCGCAACTGGGCGACGGCCGCTATCTGGACGAGGACGAGACCCTGGCCGCCCTCAGCGCGGCGATCCAGGCCCAGAGCGCGACGGTCACGACCCGCGTTCGCTATCCGGAGCGCCGCCACGTCGTCCAGCCGGGCGAGACGCTATCGAGCATTGGCTTCGACTACGGCATCCCCTACCCGTGGATCCAGCAGCTCAACCCCGGCGTCGACGCGCTGACCGTGGGGCAGGAGATCACCATCCCGGCGGCCGACGCGCTGCTGCCGCTGCCGGTGGTGCCCAATAAGCGCATCATCGTCAGCCTCAGCGACCAGCGGACGTGGGTCTATGAGAATGGCCAGCTCAAGTGGGAGTGGCCGTCCAGCACCGGCATCAAGAGCAGCCCCACCGCGCCGGGCGTCTTCCAGATCCAGTCCCACGAGCCCAACGCCTACGCCGGCAACTGGGACTTGTGGATGCCGTCGTTCATGGGCATCTACCGCCCCGTGCCGACGTCGGACTTCATGAACGGCTTCCACGGCTTCCCGACCCGCGGCAACTCGCAGCTGCTGTGGACGGGCGACCTGGGCCACCCGGTCACCTACGGCTGCATCCTGCTCAGTTCCGACAACGCGGCGCTGCTCTATGACTGGGCCGAGGATGGGGTGGTGGTGGAAGTGCGGCCATAGCCAAATTGCNGGCGAATTCATTGCTATAAGTTACAAATTAGTGTAACTTGTGGGCATGGTTTTTGAGGAAGTACTCGAGTTACTCGGCCGCGAACCAATATTAGAGACCGGTCTATTGCTGGCCGGTCCGCAGAACCCGGCATACATTCATCGCCAACTGGCGGCGTGGGTAAACGGTGGCAAGCTCTGGCAACTGCGCCGCGGGCTTTACGTCCCGACGACACCTTACCAAAAAGTAACCCCTCATCCTTTTCTGGTAGCCAATCGGCTGGTTCCCGGTTCCTACGTTAGCCTCCAGACTGCGCTTGCATATTTTGGGTTAATCCCGGAGTACGCTCCAGGGGTCACGTGTGTGACGGCGCGCAAACCGGGAGGGTGGAATACGCCATTTGGCGAGATGATCTATCGGTCTATCCGCCGGGATTTCATTTTTGGTTATAGACGAATACTGGTTGCCCAGGAGCAGTTCGCGTTCGTCGCCACGCCGGAAAAAGCGCTCCTCGATCTGGTTTACCTGGAGCCAGGCGGCGATCAACGCGCCTATCTTTCTTCATTGCGGCTGCAAAATGTGGATCGAATAGACCCTGAATACTTGCTGGCGTTAGCCACTCGTATGAAAAAACCCAAGTTGATGCGCGCCGCGATGACAATCATCGAATTGTACGAAGAAGAACAGGATCTGTACGCGACTTTATGAAAGATTATTTGCGAGAATTAGTAAATGACGCGACCGATCCGCTTCGCGGCCGTCACATCGTCCGCGAATATCTTCAAGCGCGTATCTTGAGCAGCCTGCAACGCGCCGGCGCCATGATTCCCTTGGCCTTTCACGGTGGAANCGCGCTTCGTTTTCTCTACAACATTCCCCGTTATTCCGAGGACCTCGACTTTGCGCTGGAAGGCGCAGTTGAAAGCTATGACCTGCCCGCCTACTTGCGGGCCATCCACACGGATCTCCTGGCCGAAGATTATCCTGTTGATGTGCGCTACAGCGATAAGCGAACCGTGCAGAGTGGAATGTTTCGGTTTCGTGGCTTGCTCCACGAGTTGGGGATTACATCCCATCCGGATGAGGTATTGTCGATTAAATTGGAAATCGACACCAAACCACCNGAGGGAGCAACGCTGGCCTTAACAGTGGTGCGTCGCCACATTTTGCTACGATTGCAGCACCACGATCGTGCCTCCTTATTAAGCGGCAAGCTGCATGCGATTTTACAAAGACCCTATGCCAAAGGGCGTGACCTCTATGATTTACTGTGGTACTTATCGGCCGCCGACTGGCCGATCCCCAATTTGACCATGCTGAACAATGCCCTCGCTCAAACTGGATGGCTGGGTGAAGAAGTAACTGCGGAGAATTGGCGGGAACTCGCACTCACCCGGCTGAAATCACTGGACTGGACAGTAGCCGTAAACGATGTTCGCCCCTTTTTAATGAACGCGGGAGAGGCTGATCTGATTTCTCTTGAAACCTTCGAGAGCTTTTTGGGCCGTTAATAATCGCTTCACCGCTCGAAAGCAAATAAAAAACCTTGAAACTTCTCGCCCTTTGTCGGCTCAACCCGTGCTATCATTCGTAAGCTAGATTTTGAACGGGAAAAGTGTCGGAATGACCAATCGTAATGCCCTCGAGCAGGCCATCGCCGTCCAGGAAAGCTTGCGCGGGACGATCGACGACGCCATCATCGACGCCACCGTCGCCGCCCTGCGCGCCCAACTGGCCTCTCTGGAACCGCCCGCGGCCGTGGCATCCCGCCGCGCCCAGGCGACCATTCTGTTCATCGATGTCGCCGGACACACCGAACTCATCCAGGGCCGCGATCCGGAAGAGATCGTCGAGATTATTGACCGCGCGCTGGAGCGGCTGGCCGAGCCGGTGGCCCGCTACGGCGGCCGCATCGTTCGCTACCAGGGCGACGGCTACAAGGCCGTATTCGGCCTGCCCACGGCCCAGGAGCACGACCCCGACCACGCCGTTCTGGCCGGGCTGGACATCCTGCAAACGGCGGCCGCCATCGCCGCCGAACTCGAAACCGAGCGCCGCCTGCCCGGGTTCCAGGTCCGCGTCGGCATCGATACCGGGCTGGTGCTCATCGGCGGCGGCACGGAGGGCGAAGACGCGGTCACTGGCTTGCCGGTGAACCTGGCCGCGCGGCTGGAGAGCCTGGCCGAGCCCGGAACCGTCCTCATCTCCCACCACACCTACCAGCACGTCCGCGGCGTGTTCGACTTCCAGCCGCTGGAGCCGGTCCAGGCCCGCGGCTTTGCCGAGCCCGTGCCGGTCTATCGCGTCTTGCGCCGCAAAACNCGCTCCTTCCGCACCCGGCGGCGCGGCGTCGAGGGCGTGGAAACCAAGATGGTCGGGCGCGCGGCCGAANTGGCGGCCTTGCAAGCCATGTACCGCCGCGTGGTCGAGCGGCGGGAATGCCTCTCGGCTGTGATCGTCGGCGAGGCCGGGCTGGGCAAATCACGCCTGCTCTACGAGTTCGAGAACTGGGCCGACCTGCAGCCGGCCGACGTCCACCTCTATCGCGGCCGGGCCCGGCTGGAGACGCAGCACCTGCCCTTTGGCCTCCTGCGCGACGTGTTCGTGTTTCGCTTTGGCATCCTCGACGATGACTCGTTGGCCGCCGTGCGGGAAAAGGTCGTCGCCGGCTTCCGCGACGTGCTGGGCGACGGCGACGACGTCGAGATGAAAGCCCACGTCGCCGGCCACCTGCTGGGCTTCGACTTCTCCCACAGCCCCCATTTGCGGTCGCTGCTGGATGACGCGCGCCAGCTGCGCGCCCAGGCCCTTTTTTATCTGACCGACTACTTCCAGACCGTAGCCGAGCGCTTCCCCCTTCTCTTCCTGCTGGAAGACCTGCACTGGGCCGACGACAGTTCCCTCGATGCCANCGCCGCCCTGGGAATGGCCTTCAAGTCGCGCCCGGTGATGATCCTGTCCGCCACGCGCCCGGCGCTTTACGAACGCCGCCCCGACTGGATGAGCCAGCATCCCGCCCACGCGCGCATCGACCTCGCCCTGCTGAGCGCGGAGGATAGCGGCCGTCTGGTGGGCGATATCTTGCAGCGCGTAGAGGCCGTCCCCCGGCGGTTGCGCGAGCTGGTCGTGGCGCGGGCCGAAGGAAACCCGTTCTACGTCGAAGAGCTGATCAAGATGCTCATCGAGGACGGGGTAATCGTCAAGGGCGAAGAAACGTGGCGGGTGGTGGACGACAGGCTGGCCGGCCTCCAGGTTCCGCCGACCCTGACCGGCATTCTCCAGGCCCGTCTCGACGCGCTGTCGGCCGGCGAGCGCGACGCGTTGCAGGTGGCGTCGGTTATCGGCCGCCTCTTTTGGGACGCGGCGGTCGAGACGATCTGCCGCCAGCACGCCGCCCCGCTCGACGAGTCGCTCTGGATGGCGCTCCGGCAGCGCGAGTTGATATACCTGCGCGAGGGAACGGCCTTCGAAGGCGCGACGGAATATGTGTTCAAGCACGCGCTCTTGCACGACGTGACCTACGAGAGCGTCCTGCGGCGGCTGCGGCGCGAATATCACCGCTACGCGGCCGAATGGCTCATCCACGCCGGGGGCGATCGCGTGGACGAGTACGCCGACCAGATCGCGGCCCATTTCGCCGCCGCGGGGGACGCGCCGGCCGAGGCGGAATGGCAGGGCCGCGCCGGCCGTGCCGCCGCCCGGCGCTTTGCCATGCCCGAGGCCATTCGCGCCCTCAGTCGCGCCCTGGAGCTGACCCCGGCCGAAGACCGCGCCGCGCGGTTCGACCTGCTGTCCCAGCGGCGCTGGCTCTATCACTTGCGCGCCGACCGGCCGCTGGAGATTGCCGACGTCGAGGAGATGAAGCGGCTGGCGAATGAGATGGGAGATATATCCCGGCAGGCGGAGGTGGCCGTCGAAGAGACGCGCTACCATCTCAGCACGGGATCATTTGAGCAAGCGATTGCGTCGAGCGCTATCGCCCTGGACCTGGCCGAGCGCGCCCGGGACGTCACCTTGCAGGCCCGCGCGCATGCCTATCGCGGCAATTGCGTTATGTTTTTGGGTGATTACGAGGCCGCGCGCGCCGACCTGTCGCGGGCTCTGGAGCTGGCACAGGCGGGGGATGCCAAGCGCGTGGCCATGGAAGCCGTGCGCATCCTCGGTATTGTGGCCGAGGAGCAAGGCGACTTCGCCGCCCAGTCCCGATATTTCGAAGAGGCGCTGGTCCTGGCCCGCGAGTTGGGCGACCGCGTGAACGAGCGCCGGGCGCTCAATAGCCTGGGTGTCGCCGCCCTGAACAGGGGGGCGCACGAACAGGCCCGCGCCTATTACCACGAATCGCTGGATATCGCCCGCGCCATCGGCGACCGCGTGGGGCAGGGCACGGTCCTGGGTAACCTCGGCGTCCAGGCCAGCAACCTGGGCGATTATGAGCAGGCGCGCCAATTATTCGAAGAGGCGCTCCAGATCGCCCGCGAGGCGGATGATCGCACCGGCGTCAATATCAACGTCCTCAATCTGGCCGGCGTGCTGGCCCACATGGGCGAAACTGAGTCTTCCTTGGCGCGCTACGGCGAAGCGTTGGCCGGGGCNCGGGAAACGGGTGACCGGCCGCTCATGGGCTATATCCTGAACGGCATCGGCCGCGCGCTGCTGGCCGCCGGCCGGCCGCTGGAAGCCCGGCCCTCCCTCGAACAGGCCCTGGCCCTGCGCCTGGAACTCGGCCAGCCCCACCTGGCCGCCGAAACGCGCGCCTATCTGAGCGAGGCGCTGGCGTCCGAGGGCGACCTTGCCGCCGCGCTGGCCGAGGCCGAACAGAGCCTGGCCTTCCTGGAAGACGGCCGGCTTGAGGATTTCGAAGACGAGATGCGCGTCCTGCTGTCGCTCTACAGGGCGCTGCGGGCCGCCGGCGATGGACGCGCCCCGGCGGTCATCGAGCGAGCCTGGGCCCGATTGGGGCAGGCGGCCGCGCCCCTCGACGAGGCATCGCGCCGGGTCTACCTGGAAAACGTCCCCTGGAACCGCGAAATCGCGGCCCTGGCGGCGCAGTCCAGAGCGAATCTATCCAGCGGCTAACGTTGGCAGCCGGGCCATTGGGCACTATCATTGGCCCATGTCCACGCCAACGATTGCTCCCTACGGTTCCTGGGAATCACCCATCACCACCGACTTGCTGCTCGGCGGCACGGTCGGCCTCGCGCAGCCGCGCATTGACGGCGACTACGTCTACTGGATCGAGCGCCGCCCCCACGAGGGCGGCCGCCACGTCATCGTTCGTTGGTCGGNAGCCGGCGGCCGCGAGGACGTGACCCCCGCCGATTTCAACGCTCGCACCCGCGTCCACGAGTACGGCGGCGGCGACTACACCGNGCGCAACGGCACCGTCTACTTCACCAATTTCACNGACCAGCGCGTCTACCGCCAGCGGCCGGGCGACTCGCCCGAAGCCATCACCCCCGAAGNCCCGCTGCGCCACGCCGACTTCATCGTCGACGGGACGCGCGGCCGCCTGATCTGCGTCCGCGAGGACCACGGCGCCGGCGACCGCGAGGCGGTCAACACGCTGGTGTCCATCCCGCTCGACGGCGGCGAGGCGCGCGTGCTGGCCGCGGGCAACGANTTCTATGCCACCCCCGCCCTCAGCCCCGACGGCCGCCGCCTGGCCTGGCTCACCTGGCATCATCCCAACATGCCCTGGGATGGCACCGAGTTGTGGGTGGCCGACATCGACGCTGCCGGAGCGCCGGCCAACCCGCGGCTGGTCGCCGGCGGCCCGCGCGAGTCGGTCTTCCAGCCGGAATGGTCGCCCGACGGGATGCTCCACTTCATCTCCGACCGCACCGGCTGGTGGAACCTCTACCGGCTGCGCGACGGCCAGGCCGAGCCGCTGGCCCCGATGGAGGCCGAGTTCGGCCACCCGCAGTGGGTCTTCGGCATGTATACCTACGCCTTCACCGGCCCGACCGAGATCGCCTGCACCTACACCCGCGACGGCGTGCGCGTCATGGCCCGGCTCGACACCGACACCGGCGAGCTGACGGCGCTCGACGTGCCGTATCGCGGGATTCTGCTGCGGGCCGGCGGCGGCCGCGTCGTCTACATCGGCGCATCAGAGACCCTGCCGGAGTCCGTCATTCGCCTCGACCCGAACACCGGCAATCATGAGGTATTGCGCCGCTCCAGCGAGATCGATATCGATGAGGGATACATCTCCATCGCCCAGCCCGTCGAGTTCCCCACCGAGAACGGCCTGACCGCCCACGGCTATTACTACCCGCCGCGCAACCGCGACTACGCCGCGCCGGAGGGCGAGCGGCCGCCGCTGATCGTTACCAGCCACGGCGGCCCCACGTCGGCCACGACCGGCGATTTCAGCCTGGCCCGCCAATACTGGACCAGCCGCGGCTTCGCCATCCTCGACGTCAACTACGGCGGCAGCACCGGCTACGGCCGCGCCTATCGCGAGCGGCTCAACGGCAACTGGGGTATCGTCGACGTCGACGACTGTGCCAACGGCGCCCGCTATCTGGCCGAGCAAGGGTTGGTAGACGAGGACCGGCTGATCATCCGCGGCGGCAGCGCCGGCGGCTACACGACGCTCTGCGCCATCACCTTCCGCGATGTGTTCAAGGCCGCCGCCAGCCACTATGGCGTCAGCGACGCCGAGGCGCTGGCCACCGACACGCACAAGTTCGAGTCGCGCTACCTGGATAACCTCATCGGCCCCTACCCCGAGCGGCGCGACGTCTACATCGCCCGCTCGCCCATCCACGCCGCCGACAATTGCTCCGCGGCGCTGATCCTGTTCCAGGGGCTGGAGGACAAGGTCGTGCCCCCCAACCAGTCNGAGGCGATGTTCATTGCCGCCCGCAACAAGGAATTGCCGGTGGCCTACGTCGCCTTCGAGGGCGAGGGCCACGGCTTTCGCCAGGCGCCGAGCATCAAGCGGGCGATGGAAGCGGAATTATATTTCTACGGCCGCGTCTTCGGCTTCGACCCGGCCGACGTTGTCGAGCCGGTTGAGATAGAGAATTTATAGCNCGAGATACGGGGCAAGGCGATGGGCCGCCTTGCCCCGCTTTTTACTTGGGCTGGAGGCGCTGGGGCTCGCAGAGGTTCTTCTTTTTGTTGGCCACGCGGCCGCAGTTCGTGCAGACGAATCGCGGCTGGTTGACCAGCAAGATATAAGAGGGGAGGTCGCCCTTCAGTGACTTCTTCAATTTACACAGTTCGTTGCCCATATAATCCACCGTAACAGGAATTGCTACTCGCTGGAAGTGCGGCACTTTTGTAGCATTAAAAATTAATGCAGTATAGGAGTAGGGGCTAGGCAGCGGCGAAATCAACCCCGCCCTGCAGATACCCTTGGTCTCGCCGCTGCCTAGCCCTCTTCGGTCGAAGAGGGTCAGGCAACCGGGAAAGGGGGTTACGCGCTTTCCATCAACGGCCGTCCCGGTTGCCTGACCCCTACAATTCAATACTGTACTAATTTATTTATGTTCAACTTTTTATATGTTCAACAGTGCCGCTCTGAAGAACGCAACTAAAGTTGCTGACTACAAACTTAAAAATCATTTCGGGCCGCCGTCCGTCCGGCAGCCGATTTTATACTGTGACATATTACCAATAGGGGATAATTAGCGACAACGCCCATCGTTAACTCACAATTGGAGCGCGGTTAATCTGAATTCTTCAGTCGTCTAGATCGAATTGATCCGCGATTAAACTTTTGGATATGGAGGAGTCTCGCTTTTGACCGCCGGAGCCTTGCGCGACATCCGAGTGATCGACCTTTCCCGCGTCCTGGCCGGGCCCTACTGCGCCATGCTGCTGGCCGATTATGGCGCCGACGTCATCAAGATCGAGCAACCCGGCAGCGGCGACCCGACGCGCCAGTGGGGGCCGCCGTGGTTCGGCCCCCAGGACCTGTCAGGGGTGGGAACACCTGACAGGTCTGGAATTGGGGAAAGCGCCTACTACCTCTCCGCCAATCGCAACAAGCGGGGCATGACGCTCAACCTCAAGTCGCCCGAGGGGCAATCCATCGCCCGCCGCCTGATCGCCACGGCCGACGTGGTCATCGAGAACTTCCTGCCCGGCGCGCTGGCCGAGTTCGGCCTCGATTACACCACCCTCGCCGCCGGCCACCCCGGCCTGATCTACTGCTCCATCACCGGCTATGGCCAGACCGGCCCCTACCGCGACCGGCCCGGCTACGACTTCATGATTCAGGCCGAGGGCGGCATCATGTCCATCACCGGCCCGGCCGGCGGCGAGCCCCACAAGGTCGGCGTGGCCATCGTCGACATCAGCGCCGGGCTATTCGCGGCCACGGCCATCCTGGCCGCGCTGCACCACCGGGCCCAGACCGGCCGCGGCCAGTGGATCGACGTGGCCCTGTTCGACGCACAGCTCGGCTGGCTGGCCAACGTCGCGTCCAACTATCTGGTCAGCGGCGAGCCGCCGGCCCGCCACGGCAACGCACACCCCAACATCGTGCCCTATGAGACGTTTCCCACGGCCGACGGCCACATCGCCGTGGGCGTCGGTAGCGACGCGCAGTGGCGGCGCTTTTGCGCGCTGGCCAGCCGGCCCGACCTGGCCGCCGAGCCGCGCTACGCTACCAACGCCGGCCGCGTCACGGAGCGCGAGGAACTGATCGGGCTGCTGCGCGGCGTGTTCCGGGAGCGGCCGTCGGCCGCGTGGCTGGCCGCGCTGCAAGCGGCGCGCATCCCCGCCGCGCCCATCAATGACGTGCCCGCCGCGCTCAACGACCCGCAGGCCGCCGCCCGCGAGATGATACAGACGGTGGCCCATCCGGCCGGGCCGCTGCCGCTGGTCGGGCCGGTGGCCAAGCTGAGCGCGACCCCGGCCGCGGTGCGCGCCGCGCCGCCTCTATTGGGGGAGCACACAAACGCGATTTTGCGCGATGAGTTGGGATTGTCTGAGGGGGAGATAGCAGAACTACGTCACGAGGGCGCGATCTAGGTATTTCAAATACTTCTCAGACCCAGGCGCAATGTTACTGGAGAACTCTAAGGCTTGTAGTCAGCAACTTATTTGCGTTCTTTATAGGCGAGTTTTGTCGCCCGGCGACTCCCATCTGCCATCGACCCCCATTACCCGGTGACTCCCATCGCCCAGAGTCGTTATTGCAGTTTGAAAAATCGATGTGGTATAGGCGTAGGGGCGAAGCAGCGGCGAAGTCACCTCTGCTAAACAGACGCTCCTGGTCTTGCCGCTGCCTCGCCCTCCTTTGCTGTGGCGCGATTTGGCAAATCTCGGTACACGCACCTCTCTTCTCTCGAAGAGGGTCTGGCAACCGGGATAGGAGAACGCGCGGTTTTCACCAACGCCATTCCCGGTTGCCAGACCTCTACAATTCGTAATATCCTATAATGACCAAGCTATGTCTTTACTCACAATTTCCAAAAGTAAGCTCAGGGCGCGGTTGCTGGCGATTCTGCGCGAGGTCGAAGAAAGCGGCCAGGAACTCATCGTCACCGATAACGGCCGGCCCGTCCTCAGAATCGTGCCCATAAAACAGAAGGCCACGGTTGAAGAGGTATTTGGCCGATATTTTGGGCAGGTCATCTATCACGAAGATATCAACACTCCAACCGTTGATGAATGGGACGACCCTGCCTAATCCGCCGTCTCGGCCGCCACCTCGCTCATCCTCTCCAGCCGCGCCAGCCCCTGCCGAGCGATGCGCCACAGCTCTATCGCCACCGGCACGATTGCCGCGGCCCACAGCGCGTAGGCGATGGCGTGGAGCGTCGGCCCCAGCGGCTCGCTGAAGATGCTGGCCCACAAAAACACCCCGCCCAGATTCACCGCCGCCAGGCTGAACCAGTTGCCGCCCAGCCGCGCCGGCTCGTTGGGCAGGAACGCCCGCCGGAACAGGAAGGGCAGCAGCGCGAAGCCGAACTGGAACACCCAGCCATAGATGAGCGCTTGCGGCGCGTTGGCCTCGATCGTCGGGCCGGGGACGCCGCGAATGCCGAGCAAGATGAGCGGCGCCACCAGCACCGGGGCCGAGATCCACAAGTAGGAGGTGATGATGTGCCACGGGCCTGGTTGGGACAGCATCTTGCGGTCGCCCCACAATGGCTTGATGACGTTGAGCAGCAGCCAGAACGTCGCTGTCTGGTGCATGAGCAGCCCCGGCACGGTGAACCAGCGTGAGTTGAACCACGGCCCCAGCACCAGCCCCAACGCCCCGAACGTCATCAGCCAGAAGATGGGCCGGATCGATCGCGGCCAGGCCAGCGGCTGCCCGGCCCACGCCGGATAGGTGTCGATCAGCAGCCCGGCGAACACCAGCGACATCAGCCCCCAGCTGTTGGCGTGGATGTGGGCTTCCAGCGGCACGCTGATGCGCAGTGGCGTGGCCCAGTCGAACCACAGGCCGGTACCGATGATGATGCCCAGCAGAAAGACGCCCAGGCCGGAGATGTAGAACGGCCGGCCGGCGTGTTCGGCCGGCTGCCCGCCGCCGGTCGCCGCCGGTCGCATGCGCCACAACTGGGCGATGAGCAGGCTCGCGGCGATGAACACCAGCGTCCCGCCGGTGTAGATCAGCGCTTCGTTAATGATGGGGATGCCCACCAGCAGCATCAGGATGCCGATGTTGAGCGAGAGCCAGATATCCCAGCGAAAAGCCGGCCGCGGCCGCCCATAGCGAATGGCCACGAGTTGGGGTAGCGTGCCGAAGATGGCTTCGGTCATCGCCCCCAGGGTGATTAGGTGGACGCGCAGCCAGCGCAGGCCGTTGAACCAGGGCAGCAGGCTGAAGCTCGTCAGCGATGCATCGGCCGCCGCCACCACCGCCGCGCCGACAAACAGGGCGGTCATTAGATAGTACAGATTCATCAA
>JAACJX010000536.1 GCA_014237545.1 Ardenticatenia bacterium
GGCGTCCCCGTGTCGGTCGGGATGGGAGTCGCCGTGGGGGTATTGGTGGGCAGGGGCAAGTCGGTCGCCGTGCTGGTCACGGTGGGCGCGGGCTCCATGCAGTCGGCCCGGAAATTGGATACCAGGACCCGCGATTGGTTCATGGAACGGGCGACGTCTGACGCATTGGCCGGGTCTATGGCGTGGTCGATTCCGGTCGGCTCGCCCTGATACCAGACCTTCGNGTTCGCCCACTGATTGATGCGCGGGCAGCCGCCGGGGCAGTCATAGGACATCAGCGTGCGAAAGGTATTGTTCGGGGACTGGAAGCCATAGGAATAGGGGAAGAGCACCGCGCCGCTGGCGTGGGGCCGNTCGTGGGCGTTGCCGAGNTTNTGACCCAACTCGTGAGTTAGCGTCTGCTCGCTGCACGAAAAGGGGTCGGCATAATCGAGCGCGGTCACGCCAAAGGCATATGACTCGTANTANGGGGCCAGNGTGCTCATCTGGTANGCNAAGCCGCACGCGCTGTTGCTGCCCTCGGAGATCAGCATGGCCACNAGGTCGGCNTTNGCCGCGTCGCGCGCCGCATGGACGCCGTCCAGGACGCCATCTCCCTTCTGTTGCAGGTTNTGCAGATCGAGGGCGATATTGCCCGACTCGACATAGTCGACCAGCAGGGCATCAGCCAANACCCANTCGAAGCTGACCTGGCTGAGATCGTTNGCAGTGTTCATCTCGCTAACCCGGCGGTTGATGAGCGCCTCAATGGCCTCAGCGCCGCCGGCCGCGTCGCGCGCTTCGGCGGTATACGCGATCATCAGGCTGATTTCCGNGCCGTCTTCCTGGCAAGCGGCCGCCTGCGCCGATTGCATCTGGAATGAACTTATCTCGTCCGCGGTCANTTGGGGAACGACGTGGTCGGTNCCCGTCGGTTGAGGCGCGTTCGGGTCGACCTCTCTAATGGNATAGANATCNCCTGATTCACCGCCGGCGCGCTCGATCACAGCCCATTCCCGTCCAAAGCGGTGGACNCTGCCGGACAGGACNCCATCCTGCACGGCGAGNGTGGCGATGCTGCCCGGCTCGCCGCGNATNTGGCCCACCCACACGAAACCNCCGGTGACGGATGTATCCGTCCGCTCGAAGTCAGCCGTGAGGTTTTCCGTATCAAACAGATTCAGATGCAACTCATCGGCATGAGGGGCCAGCGCGTCCCAGTTGACCCGCACGACGCGACTACGGAGCGAGTGGGAAGGCTTGTCCTGCGCCGCCGCCAGCGGGCCGGGAACNGGCTCGAACAGCGTCTCGTCGCTAAACGCGATATAGGGCAAGCCGAAGAGGAAAAGAGCCAAGCCCAGAAGGGCCAGGAATGCTCCAATGGAGCGCCGTTTATGATTATTCGATTGGTAGACTACTTTTTGATTTTTGTTTTTGAATGGATGTTGATAACGCATCCCAGACTCCACCCATATGACCGGTTTGAATACTGCTACCGGCCCGGGATTGCAGCCGCCGGTAATGTTACCATTGCCGCTGCGGCGCGGCACGAAATTTAGACTACCCATCTAAAACCGCAAAGGCATATTTATCAACCGTTAGGGTGGCTCTCATAATTCAAAAGGTGCTTGTGTAAAAGGTACTACACTCCGACAGGCGGGTTCGGGTATAATGAAATATGTATTTCTCGGCATTTCCTCTGGTGTGGATGCCCCACTCAATTTTTACCAATCGCCGCCATGAAACATTACCTTGTTCTGTTGATCCTCCTGCTGGGGTTCGCCCTTCTCGGCTGTTCGGCCAATAGCAACGACGAGCGCCAGCCCACCATTTCACTGGAATCGTGCCGCCTGCCGGGCGGCGCGCAAGCCCAATGCGGCACGCTGTCCGTGTTTGAGAACCGCGACCTCAATAGCGGCCGCACCATCGATCTGGATATCGCCGTCTTGCCGGCCACCGGCAGCAGCAGCGTCGTCCCGGCCGACCCGCTCTTCTTGCTGGCGGGTGGCCCCGGCCAGGCAGCCACCGAGGTCTATCCCAACGCGGTCTACCTCTTTGAGGAGGTCAACCGCCTGCGCGATATCGTCCTGGTGGACCAGCGCGGCACGGGCGACTCGAATGGCTTTGTTTGCGAAAACCTGACCGACGAGTCGTTGCCCGATGATCGGCCCGACGAAGCGGCCGTGGGCTTGCTCGATGAATGCCGCGCATCGCTGGAGGAACAGGCCGACCTGACCCAGTACACGACCGACCAGTTCATCGCCGACCTGGAAGCGGTTCGCGTGGCTCTCGATTACGACACGATCAACCTCTATGGCGCGTCTTATGGCAGCCGCGCGGCGCTGGCTTACATGCGCCGCCATCCGGAGGTGATCCGGTCCGTCGTCCTGGATGCGGTGGCTGGGCCGGAGCTGGTGCTCTATCGCGACATGCCGCGCGACGGTCAGCGCGCGCTGGACCGGCTCTTTGAGCGCTGCGCGGCCGATGAGGCGTGCCAAACCGCCTTCCCGAACGTGGGGGCGGAGTATGAGGCGCTGCTGGCCCGGCTGGAACAACCCCAGCCCATCGCCGTGGCCCACCCGCTGACCAACGAGTCGCTCGAGTTTGAAATGACGCGTGACCGGTTGTCGCAATACGTCTTCAGTATCCTCTATAGCCCTGAGTTGCAATCGCTACTGCCGCTGTTGATCCATCACGCGCACGAGACGGGCGACTTTTCGCCGCTGGTCGTGCAGGCGCTGTCGGTCGGCTCGAGCACGGGCATCTACCCCGGCNTGCTCNATGCCGTGGCNTGCTCGGAAGACGCGCCGCTGATCGACCCGGCGNNAGCGGANGCCATNCGGGCCGACACCAACTTTGGGTCATTCACCGAGAACTTCCTGGANATCTGCGCTACCTGGCCGCNGGCCGAGGTGGCGGNCGACTNGCGCGAGCCGCTGCAGAGCGACATTCCGGCGCTGCTGCTTTCCGGCGGGTCCGANCCGGTGACGCCGCCCGATTACGCCGAACAAGTGGCGGCGACGCTACCCAATAGCCGGCATCTGGTGGTTCCGGGCTTTGGCCACNGCATGATCGCCTATGGCTGCATGCCGCGCCTGGTGGCGCAGTTCATTCGCGACGGCGGCATGGAGGCCGTTGATACGACTTGTCTCGAAGAACTGCAACCGCCGCCGTTCTTTGTCTCTTTTGCCGGCCCGCAACCCTAATCATATTTGACCAAGACCATGATCAATGTCACCAATCTTTTCAAATCATTCGGCGCGGTGAAAGCGGTACAAGACGTGTCGTTCGCCGCGCCCGACGGCCTGATAACCGGCTTGCTTGGACCCAACGGGGCGGGCAAGAGCACGACCATGCGCCTCATTGCCGGAGCGCTGGAGTCGGAGAGCGGCTCGGCCAAGATAGACGGGTTCGATACCCGCACCCAGCGCCTGGAGGCTCAACAGCGGCTCGGCGTGCTGACGGACTCCCACGGCCTCTACCCGCGCCTGACCGCGCGCGAGAACGTGCGCTACTTCGGCCAGCTTCACGGCCTGGGCGGCGCGGAACTGGAAGGGCGGATTGACACCCTGGTGAAGTTATTGGATATGGGCGACATCGCCAACCGCCGCACCGAGGGCTTCTCCACCGGCGAGCAGGTCAAGGTGGCCATCGCCCGCGCTCTCGTCCACCAGCCGCAAAACGTGATGCTCGACGAGCCGACGGCCGGGCTGGACGTGATGAGCACGCGGGCCATGCGCGGCGTCATCCGCCAATTGCGCGACGAGGGGCGCTGCATCCTGTTCACCAGCCACGTGATGCAGGAGGTGGCCATGCTGTGCGACAACATCGTCATCATCGCCGGCGGCCGCGTGGCCGCCCAGGGCTCGCCCGACGAGTTGCGCCAGCGCACCGGCCAGGAAAACCTGGAGGACGCCTTCGTGTCCATCATCGGCAGCAAGGAGGGACTGATCTGATGCTCAGGCGCATATGGATCGTCATTCGCAAAGAGACTATCGACAACTTGCGCGACCGGCGCTCGGTCGGCAACGCGCTGTTCACCGTATTGCTGAACCCGCTGCTCTACATCGTGCTGTTCGGCTTTCTAAACCGCACGTTTAGCGAGCAGATCGATCGCCCCTTGGAACTGTATGTCTCCGGGGCGCAGCACGCGCCGAACCTCATCCAATACCTTGACCAGAACAACGTCGACATCCGGGAAGCGCCGGAGGACGCCGAGACGGCCGTGCGCCGGGGCGACCTGGACGTCGTGCTGGTGATTCCCGAGGATTTTGGCGAAAAATTCGCCGCCGGCGAGCCGGCCCAGGTCCAGTTGCTGGTTGATGATTCGAGCCAGAGCGGCAGCGTGCCGATCTCGCGGGCGCAGTCCCTTATCAGCCAGTACAGCAGCCAGATCGGCAACCTGCGCTTGCTGGCGCGGGGCATCAGCCCGGCCATCACCGCTGCCGTGCCGGTGGAGCGGGTCAACCTCGCGCCGCAGCAGTCGGAAGGCGGGGCGAGCATGATCCTGAACCTGCTGCCGGTGGTGATGATGACGGCCGCGTTCTACGGCGGCTTCTATCTGGCGGTGGACACGACGGCTGGCGAGCGAGAGCGCAAGTCGCTGGAGCCGCTGCTGCTCAATCCCGTGCCGCGGTGGGAGTTCCTGCTGGGCAAGTTCCTGGCCGTTTTCGCCTTCACCCTGATGGCGACGTTCCTGGCGACGGGGTTTTTCCTGTTGTTGCTAAGCGTGCCCCAGATCCAGAACT
This sequence comes from Ardenticatenia bacterium, assembly GCA_014237545.1. Taxonomy (GTDB): domain Bacteria; phylum Chloroflexota; class Anaerolineae; order Promineifilales; family Promineifilaceae; genus Promineifilum. The sequence goes on from JAACJX010000536.1 coordinate 4,728, forward strand.
TCACCAGTATTCGCCTGAATATCGGCTGGGACGTGATCCTGACGGCTATCGGCCTGATGATCCCGGTGGCTTTCATGGCCGTGGCCTTGCAAATGCTGGTGGCTTCGTACGCCCGCTCGGTGAAAGAGGCGACGACCTACGCCTCGCTGATCGCCATCGCCGGGTTCATGCCGTCGGTCTTTCTGTCGGTCTTGCCCATCCGTCCGCAACCCTGGACCTACCTCATCCCGACTGTCGGGCAGCTCTATTTCATCACCGACGTGGCGCGGGGCCTGCCGCTCGACTGGACGCTGGTTGTCCTATGCAGCGCCATCACCCTGGCGATCGGAGCCGTAGCCCTGATCGCCGCCATGCGCTTCTATAACAAGGAGCGCATCTTGCTGGGAGCGGCGCCGGCGTAACTAATCTACACCTCAGAGGTCTTCCCAGACCTCTGAGGTGTTTCCTCTTGCCATGACCTGGTTCCAGAAAGAAGTGGTTCTCTCCCGCCGACCGCGCGGCTTTCATCTGATCACCCGCGAGATCGTGGCCGCCGTGCCGGAGATCGGCCGCTACTCGGTCGGGCTGGCCCACCTTTTCATCCGCCACACCTCGGCCGCTCTGGCGCTCAACGAGAACGCCGACCCCACCGTGCGCGCCGACATGGAAGCGTACTTCAACCGGCTGGCTCCGGAGAACGCGCCCTATTACACCCACACGCTGGAAGGGCCGGACGACATGCCCGCCCACCTGAAGGCGGTCCTGCTCGGCAGCAGCCTNACGCTCCCCATCACCGACGGCCGGCTGGCCCTGGGTACGTGGCAGGGCNTCTACCTGTGCGAGCACCGCGACGACGGCGGCCGGCGGCGGGTGGTGGTGACTCTGACAGGGGAGGAGTAGGGAAAGCACCAAATAGGATGTTCAGGATGATAGCGAACGCCTCTCAACTGTGCACCTTGCTCAACTCTCGACTACCTACCTGCACGTAGTTGCTCATCGACAACGCGCCGGGCTTTGCTAGAATTATGGCCCATGAAAGAACTATCCCGACTCGTCAGCAGCATCCCCCCTTCAGAGACCCTCGCGGTCAGTGACAGAGCCAAAGCCCTCAAGGCGGCCGGGCGCGATGTCGTCGCCCTCGCCGGCGGCGATCCCGATTTCGACACGCCGGACTATATCACCGCCGCGGCATTTAAGGCCATCGAGAACGGCGCGACCCATTACCCCGCGCCGATGAAGGGCATCACTCCCCTGCTCGAAGCCATCGCCCACAAGATGGAGACCGACAACGGCGTCAAGGTCAACCCGGGCAGCGACGTCGTCGTGACGCCCGGTGGCAAGTGGTCGCTCTTCCTGGCCCTGTCGGCCATCCTCAATCCCGGCGACGAGGTGCTCTATCTGGAGCCGGTGTGGGTGTCCTACCCGCCGATGATCGTGCTGGCGGGCGGCACGCCGGTGGGCGTCACGCTGTCGGCCGACGACAATTTCCGCATCACCGCCGACCAGTTGCGGGCGAAAATCACCCCCCGCACCAAGGCGCTGATGGTCAACACGCCCAATAACCCGACCGGGCGCGTGCTGACGCGGGAAGAGCTGGATGCCGTCGTCGAGGTGGCGCTGGAGCACGACCTCTACGTCATCTCCGACGAGATCTACGAGACGATCATCTTCGACGGCCGGGAGCACCTTTCGCCGGCGGCCCAACCGGGCATGGCCGAACGTACGCTGACCATCAACGGCCTGTCGAAGTCTCACGCGATGACCGGCTGGCGGTTGGGCTGGCTGGTGGGGCCGACGCCGATCATGAAGCTGGCGGCGCAGATGAACAGCCAGACGGTGTCATCGGCGGCCAACTTCACCATGCACGCCGCCGTGGCCGCGCTGAAAGGGCCGAAGGACACGACCCAGGCCATGACCGACGCCTACAAGAAGCGGCGCGACTTCATGGTGCCGGCGCTCAACGCTATCGACGGCGTGGAGTGCATGAACATTGAGGGGGCTTTTTATCTGTTCCCACGCTTCCCCAACAGCACGAAGAACAGCGCCGAACTGGCCGAGGCATTGATTGATAAGGCGGGCATCGCCTCTGTGCCGGGCGGCGCGTTCGGCAAGAGCGGCGAGGGCCACGTGCGCTTCACCATCGCCACGGCGATGAGCGACCTGGAGAAGGCGGTCGAGAAGCTGGCCAAAGTGGCTCACGAGCTGTAAAAGAGAAGAATCCACAGATTACACAGATCGCACAGATTGAAGACCCCCTGCTCTTCATCTGCGCAATCTGTGAAATCTGTGGATTTTTTTATTTTCTTTCTTGGATACTAGTGGCTGAGGATTTGGGATAGGAACAGTTTCGTCCGTTCGTTCTTCGGGTTGGCGAAGAAATCCTCGGGCGTGTTTTCCTCGACAATGAGGCCGCCGTCCATGAAGATGACGCGGTCGGCCACGGTGCGGGCGAAGCCCATCTCGTGCGTTACAGCCAGGATCGTGTAGCCGGACACGGCCAGGTCGCGCATGACATCGAGCACCTCCTTAATCATCTCCGGGTCCAGGGCCGACGTCGGCTCGTCGAACATGAGGATGTGCGGCTCCATGCACAGCGTGCGGGCGATGGCCACGCGCTGCTGCTGGCCGCCGGAGAGCTGGCCGGGGTACTTGTTGGCCTGCTCCGGGATGCCGACCCGGTTGAGCCAGTGCATGGCCCGCTCCTCGGCGTGTTCCCGCGTCCATTTGCGGACGTGGATGGGCGCAAGCATGATGTTCTCCAGCACGGTCAGGTGCGGGAACAGGTTGAACTGCTGGAAGACCATGCCCACCTCGCGGCGAATCTCGGCGATGTTGCGGATGTCGTGGCTGAGGGTGATGCCATCGACGATGATCTCCCCCTCCTGATGCTCCTCCAGGCGGTTGATGGTGCGGATGAACGTCGATTTGCCAGAACCCGAGGGGCCGATGATGACCACAACCTCGCCGCGCTTGACCGTCATGCTGACGCCCTTCAGCGCCTCGAACTCGCCATACCACTTGTGAACGTCGCGGCAGATGATGATATTTTCCGCGTGGTGCGGCCGGTCATGGGTGTGGGTGTGATCGGTCGGATGCGAATGATGTTTTTCCATGATAACTCCGTTGTTGCCGGATGATGGCGCGGCTAGCGCTCGCCCACGCCCAGACGCCGCTCCAGACGGCGGCTGTAGGTGGCCATCAAGAAGTTGCCGATGAAGTAGACGACGGCGATAAATACATAGGGCTCGCGCCGCACGCCCAACCAGTCGGGCTGGGCCGAGATGAGATTGGCGACGCCCAGAAACTCGATCAGGCCTACCGTCTCGACCAGGGTGGTGTCCTTGAACAGGCCGATGAACTGGCCGACGATGGCCGGGATGACCGCCCGCAACGCCTGGGGCAGGACGATAAGCCGGTACTTGCGCACGGTTCCCAGACCCANAGCGTCGGCCGCCTCGTATTGCCCCTTGGGGATCGACTGCAAGCCACCGCGGACGTTCTCGGCCAGGTAGGCCGCGGCGAAGAAAGTGACGGCCGCCAGCACGCGCCACGTCGANAGCACCTCCATNCCCGGCGGCAGGAAGATCGGGAAGAGAATGATCGACATGAACAGGACGGTGATGAGCGGCACGCCGCGCACGACTTCGATGTAGAGCGTGCTCANCATGGCGACGACGTTGCCCTGGAAGTAGCGCAGNAACAGATAGGCGATGAGCGGCAGCAACANGNGCCAGANTGACATGAGCTGCTGGCCGAGGCCCGTGGCCGCTTGCATCGCCGGCACGGTGCGNGTCGCGATCAGATANATGGTGATCGGCAGGANGATGAGCCAGGTGAGCCAGGCCGGAACGCCGCGGATCTTGCTGCGNCGGCCGAGGGATAGCATCAGCCCCAGCGGGAACGACGCCAGNATGCCGAAGACGGCGATGATGATNGTCAGCAAAAAGCCGCCCCAGGCGATATCAGGGTTCAGGCGANGCAGGGGGCCGCTCTCGCCNATGCCCACCAGCAAGATAAAGGCAATCACCGGCGTAATGACCCACAGGAACGTGAGGATTCGNCGCAAGCGGGAGCGCCGGTACACCTCGCGACTGTAGACNAATGTGCTGGGNATGAGGAGCAAGACATTCCATAAGACCAGCAGCCACAACCGCCAATCCTCCTCCCGCGGAAAACGAAAGACCCACAGGTTGCGCATGTTGTCGATGACCGCGCCCCAGTTGGCGCCGGGGTCCTCCCACTGCGACAGCGTCGCCGCGGCCACTTCGGGATCGGTCGAGAAGCTGGCCCGCACAAAGGCCCAGCCGACGAAGCCG
>JAACJX010000429.1 GCA_014237545.1 Ardenticatenia bacterium
GCGACATCGTCAAAATGGGGAGATATGTAGAGATGGTCGTAGTACTCTTCTAGTTCAGTCATAACTTGTAGCGCAAGCTGCCGGCTTGCCTCTTCGCGGAGAACGTCTGGGCGTCTCGCCCCACGGAAATGATACCACAACCGCAAGGATTCGCTTGACTTGGCTGAAGCAATGCTTCGCCGGAATGACAGCTCAAGAGGCAACAAAAAAGCCTGGAATCTGAGANAATTCCCCTCTTAAAGGATAGACTCAAATTCCAGGCATAACCGGCCAGGTTTGAGATTACTCGACGATGATCGTCACTTGAAATACCCAGTGGAATCCCTTAGGGAAGATACTTGGCGTAGGGGATATCCTTTCGCCGGTCTCGGGGTCGCGAATGACATGTGCGCCATCCGTGACGGCGTGGGTGAAAAACATGTCAGTGGTAAGCGAGTAGGTGCCAGGAGACAACTGGCCAAGTGGATATTCCCAGGCCGAAGCATACATGTACGGCATGGGGTAATCAAAAAAGTCACTGAAATCAGTCTTGAATATTTCTGACCAGTATTTCTCAGCCTCCTCGGCCGCCAGCGACCAGACGATCTGATCGTTGGCATCTCGCAGAGTATAGGTCGTCTCATTACCTTTTAGGTATACATTCACAAGGCCAGGTGTGGTCGCCCACCACCAGTAATAGAGATGAATGTTGTCGCCGGCGCTGACGGTGTATGTAATTTCATAGGCCGGATCGACAAACACGGGTTCATCAGCCGCCACCGGGATCGCCGTCACAAGGGCGATCCCCACGAGGGCGATGAGAAGAATAACGCTGGCTAATTTGCGATTCATGAGATTTATCTCCTTGGATTGAACTCAGGCAAGTTGAAGAAGACCAACTTTACGGATTTGGCACTAGTGGAACATCTGTGATATAGGCTCCTCTTCCGGCGCGATTGGCCGCGCCGGGTATATGATGCATCATACCAAACGAACGCAAGGAGATCGCCAGGAAAAGGCCAAAAAACGCAAGGAGATCGCAAGGAGCGGCTATTTTGGGCTAGAAGCGGAGAATTCGTCTGACCAGAACCCCTCCTGTCCCTTAGACCCCACNGCGGCTATAATACCCGCCATATGACGAACGAGAACGAGCCGGCCGGCCTGNCCCACCTCGACGAGAGCGGCCGCGCCCGCATGGTCGACGTCGGCGACAAGGCCGTGACCGAGCGCGTGGCCGTGGCCCGCGGTCGCGTGATCATGCGGCCGGAGACGCTGCGCCTGATAGTCGAAGGCAACATGAAGAAGGGCGACGTGCTGGCCGTGGCCCAGCTGGCCGGCATCATGGCCGCCAAGCGGACGAGCGAGCTGATACCGCTCTGCCACCCGCTGCTGCTCAACCAGATCGAGGTAACCTGCACGCCCAACCCTGAGGCTAGTGCAATTGATATCGAGGCCACCGTGGGCGTGTCGGGCAAAACGGGCGTCGAGATGGAAGCGCTGACGGCCGTCACCGTGGCCGGGCTGACCATCTACGACATGGCCAAGGCCGTGGACCGCGACATGCGCCTGACTGACGTGCGCCTCGTCCGCAAGTCCGGCGGCCGCAGCGGCGAGTGGTCTAGTGACGAATGACGAAGCGTTCGTCCCCGAACGCCGACGAGTGACGAGTGAAGACATCGCCCGCCGCCCGCGGACCAGGGCTGCCCTTATGACGCATTGTTTACTTGCCACTTGCCACTTGCCACCTGCGACCAGAGTCGCATCTGACCTGGGCCTTAAGGGTTACTATTAAACAATAATGCCTATGGAGATCGAAATTCGCCTGTTTGCCACGCTGAAGGATCGGGCGCAGAGCGACCGCATCCGCGTCCGCCTGCCGGCCGACCCGACGACGGTCGCCGCGCTACTCGACGCCGTGGGGGCCGACTATCCGGCCCTGGCCCCCGCCTTGCGCTCGGCGCTGGTGGCCGTCAATCGCGCCTTCGCCGGGCTGGACACGCCCGTGAGCTCGGCCGACGAGGTGGCCCTCTTCCCGCCGGTCAGCGGCGGCGCGGCGGCCGCGACCTACCCCTATCCGACCTACTTCGCCGTGACCGACGCGCCGCTCGACATCGAGGCCATCCACGCCCAACTGACCGGCCCGGAGATCGGCGCCGTGGTCAGCTTCACTGGCTTCGTGCGCGGCCGCACCCGGCGCGACGGCCTGCCACCGGAAACGCTCCACCTCGATTACGAGGCCTACGAGAGCATGGCCGTGGAGAAGATGGGCCAGATCGCCCGCGAGATCTGGGCCCGCTGGCCGGAAGTGCGCGGCGTAGCGCTGGTGCAGCGGCTCGGCCGCCTGGGCGTGGGCGAGAACACAACGTTCGTCGCCTGCGCCGGGGCCCACCGCGACGTGGGCGTCTTCGAGGCCGCCCGCTACGGCATCGACCGGCTGAAAGAGATCGTGCCGGTGTGGAAGAAAGAGGTCAGCGCCGACCAGAGCATCTGGATCGAGGGCGATTACCGGCCGACGGAGAGAGATAACTGAAACCTGATTCGGACGACGAACCACAGACGACAGAAGATCGCTCTGACCGTGGTCTGTGGTCTGTCGTCTGTCATCCATCAACACCAAAGACGAGCGTGGAGTCTAACCTATGAATAATGGACATCAACCGCGCCGGCGCGTCGTTGTGACCGGCGTCGGCCTGATTACCCCCCTGGGCCACAACGCGCCCGACACCTGGGCCGCCATCCTGGCCGGCCAGTCCGGCCTTGGCCCCATCACCCTGGTCGACCACCCCGACCACACCGTCGGCGGCCTGTGCGAGGTCAAGGCATTCGACCCCGCGGCCTACATGGACCGCAAGGACGCCCGCCGGCGCGACCGCTACCAGCAGCTGGCGACGGTGGCCGCCAACGAGGCGATGCGCCATTCGGGTCTGACGATCACCGACGACAACCGCGAGCGCGTCGGCGTGACCCTCGGCACCGGCATCGGCGGCATGCGGACCATCGTCGAGCAGGAGGCCGTCCTCCACAACGGCGGCCTGCGCCGGCTCAACCCGTTCGGCATCACGATGATCATGCCCAACGGCGCGGGCGGAATGCTGGCCATTGACTACGGCATCCACGGCCCGTCAACGACGGTGACGACGGCCTGCGCCGCGGGCAACGACGCCGTCGGACACGCCTACCGCGCGATTCGTTATGGCGAACTGGACGCCGTGCTGACCGGCGGGTCGGAGAGCATCATGACTTCCGTCGCCATCGGTGGCTTCGAGCGGGCGGGGGCGACCTCGTCCAAATCGAGCGAAGCGCCGCAGCCGTTCGACGCCAACCGCGACGGCCTGGTGATCGGCGAGGGGGCGGGGATGCTGGTGTTGGAGAGCCTGGAGCACGCTCAGGCCCGCGGCGCGACCATCCTGGCCGAGATCGCCGGCTATGGGCAGACGACTGATGCCTATCACATCACCGCGCCGCCCGACGACGGCTCCGGCGCGGCGCGAGCCATCCGCAAGGCGCTGGCCGATGCCGGTCTCCGACCCGAAGACGTGGACTACATCAGCGCCCACGGCACGGCGACGCCGCTGAACGACGCGGCCGAGACGACGGCGATCAAGGCCGCCCTGGGCGAGCACGCTTACCGCGCGGCCGTCAGCTCCACCAAGTCGATGACCGGCCACATTATGGGCGCGACCGGGGCCATCGAGACGGTCTTCTGCGCGCTGGCCATCCGCGACCAGATCCTGCCGCCGACGATCAACTACACCACGCCCGACCCGGCCTGCGACCTGGATTACGTGCCCAACACCGCCCGGCCCGGCCGCGTGCGGGTCTGCCTCAACAACGCCTTCGGCTTCGGCGGCCACAACGCCGTCACGGTCATCCGCCAGTTTGAGGAATAACGATCCGCAGATTACGCAGATTACCCAGATTAAAGAAAAAATCTGCGTAATCTGCGTAATCTGTGGATTCTCCTATCCGAGAATCACATGGAAGATTTAGTGGAATTGAGCGAGCGGCTGGGGGTGGAGTTCGGCGACTATTCGCTGCTGTCCCGCGCCCTGACACACCGCTCCTATCTGAATGAAAACCCCGGCTCCATGTTCGAGGACAACGAGCGGCTGGAGTTTCTCGGCGACGCGGTCATCGACTTCATCGTCGCCGGCTACCTCTACCACCGCTTCCCGGAGATGGACGAGGGGGAGTTGACTGCCCTGCGGGCGGCGCTGGTGCGGGCCGAGACCCTGGCCCAGTTCGCCCGCGCCGTCGACCTCGGCCGCTACCTGCGGCTGGGCTACGGCGAGGAGGAGAGCGGCGGCCGCGACCGCACGCCCCTGCTGTGCGCCACCTTCGAGGCCGTCATCGGCGCGATCTACCTCGACCGCGGCCTGGAGCGGGCGCGTCCCATCGTTGAGGCCCACATTCGGCCGATGCTGGAGCAGATCCGCGCCGGCTCGCTCCACAAGGACGCCAAGAGCGAGTTCCAGGTCTGGGCCCAGGCCCGTTTCAACCGCACCCCCCACTACCGCGTGGTCGACAGCGAGGGGCCGGACCACGCCAAGACCTTCACCGTGCGCGTCATGGTCGGCGAGGAGACGTGGGGCGAGGGACGCGGCCGCAGCAAGCAAGTCGCCGCCCAAGCCGCCGCGGCCGAGGCGATGGCGCGGGTGGAGGCGATGCCGGAAGAGTAACTGCCGACGGCTAGCCGCTCCTCTTGATTCATGAGGCAGTCAGGGGTCGGCGGTCGATGGTCGGGATGAATTTGATGCGCCCCATGCGTCTCCTTATCACCGGCGGCAGCGGCTACCTGGGCCGGCATCTGGTCCGGCTGGCGNCCCGGCAGGCGGGGCTGACCTTCGCCTACACGACCTTCTCGGCTGANCCGCNCGGCCTGCCCCAGGGAGCGCGGCTCGACCTGCGCGACGNGCTGGCCGTGGCCCGCTTNGTCGCCGNCTTTGCCCCCGACGCCATCATCCACACCGCCGGCTCCAACCGCACGCCGGACATGNCCGCNGNCATCGTCGANGGCACGCGCCACATCGCCGCCGCGNCNNANGCCNTNNGNGCGCGGCTNGTCCANCTCTCCACCGACTCGNTCTTCGACGGCGCGNCNGCCCCCTATGANGANACGGCCGCCCCCGCGCCGCTCAACGANTATGGCCGGGCCAAGGCCGCGGCCGAGGCGCTGGTCNCGGCCCATCCCNACGCGGTCATCGTCCGCACGTCGCTGATCTATGGGTTAGATGAGATGGACAACGGCACGGCCTGGATGGCCGAGGCNCTGCGGGCCGGGCGGCCGGTGANGCTNTTCACCAACCAGCGGCGNAACCCGGTNTGGGTGGAAACGCTTTGCCGGGCATGCCTTGAACTGGTTGAACATCCGTATCGCGGTGTGCTCAACGTCGCCGGGCGGCAGGTGATNACTCGCGCCGAGTTCGGCCTGCGGATGCTGGAGTGGTGGGGAGTGACGGAGCGAGCGACGCTATCGCTGGGCGAGGACGCGAGCGGCCGCTGGCCATTGGATTGCGAGATGGATGTGTCTCTGGCGGCNCGGCTCCTGCGCGTCCCGCTGTTGGGGGTGGGTGAGGTGATGGCGCTTAATCGCTGAGGCCGGCCGTCACCGGGCCGCGCAATAGTTCGGCCGTCGGCTCCATCTCGTGCGTCAATCCCATTTCCGTAAACATCTCCAAAGCAGTTGTCAGTTGCTCTAGTCCCTCGACGGACGGTGCATCGCGCGTCAGGAGCGTGCCAAAGGCCCGGCGCAGGTAAGCCTCAATGAACGGGTCGCCGTTGGCGCGGGCCAATTCAATCCCCTCCCGGAAGCTGGTGGTGGCGTGGGCTGTGTTACCCTCCAGGTCGTGGATGTGGCCGAGGGTGTAGAGCGCGTAGGGNCGATTNNTGGCATCCTCTAGNCGCAANACCTTNAAGACCATCTCCTTCGCTTTGTCCAGCCGGCCAGTTTCCATGTAGGCTTCGGCCAGGTTGGTCGAAATCGTGGAAACCCAGANGTCGTGTTTGANCCGCTCGAAAAACCTCAGCGCCTTCTCCGACGGCTCGATCACTTCTTCAAATTGCCGGATGTTCAGGTACATGCCCGCCAATTCGGCNCNCATGCCTTCCAGTTGAAGGCGATTGCCCGTTTCGGCATAATGCGCCATTGCCTTTTCNGCGTGTTCGTTGGCCGCCGCGATATTGCCCTGCCGGCCNGCGATCATTGCCAGCCCATAATGACAATTGGCGATGCGATTGCNGTCGCCCGCTTTCACGGCCAGGTTCAGAGAGGTTACGAAATGGGCTTGNGCGGTNTCGAAGCGGCTGGCCATGTAATCGATCAAGCCCTGTAGGTGCTCGATATCGATCATGGCCAATTGAACCTCATGCTGTGCNGCGGGCAAGTCNGCTCCACNCGCCAGTGTGAGACTGCGCGCCATGTGCCAGCTTGTTATTTTTGTTGCCANCCGCGACAACATGTTAATAGCTTCATCGTACTTGGCTAGCGCTTGATCGGCCTGGTCGCGTAACTCATNGGCGTAGGCCAACTGGCCCAATGCGTCGGCCGTCACCTCGTTATCGGCATCCCACGTGAAAGCCTCCATGCCCTCCAGCACCCGATCGGATTCTCCTTCCAGGAGGGCAAGGCGATTGCGGATGACGAGGAACCTGTCCCGATGCGTCTCATCCAGCGCATCGGACTCAATGTTATTGAATATCTCTCCCGCAGATGCGGCTTGCCCGGCCAAAATCTCGCGCTCCTGGTGCGCGAACCAGACTTCAACCGCCGCTTCCGGCTTTCCACCAGCGGCATAATGGTGGGCAGCGGCTGTGTATTCGCCAAGCTGCGCGCGGATTCGAGCTGTATCAAGGTGGTAACTGCGCCGCTTTTCCGGCGGCAGAGCCGCATAAACCAGTTCCCGGAAGAAGGGCAACAACGCCACGCCACCGCCCAAATCGATCTTGATGAGGTTGCGATGGACGAGATCGCTCATCACTCCTTCCATTTTGGGCCATGCATCGCGCGGTGCGTAGGTTCTGAATACGGAGAGCGCCCCCAGCAACTCACGCTCCATGGGATCCAGCCGTCGCCAAAGTCGGCTGAAGAGCGGTTGGGCCGAGGAATCGCGGGGCAGGCGCAGCAGATCGCTGGCCTCGTCACCGCTGTTGCGTAGCGCCGCGTACAGTTCGAGCAGACGTGGATTGCCGCCGGTGAATTCCTGGATTTTGTGCAGGGTGACGGCATTCGTTTTTAAACCCAGTATATTGAGGAGCTCTCCACTCTCCGGTGCCGGCAGGGGTTCCAGAGCGAAATGGGTGTCCGTGTCAACGTAGACTCGCTGGCCAATCAGCATCAGAGGCGTTGCCTCGCGCAGGCTTTCGAGAAATTCCAGAACCTGGGAGTGTTGTTTCCGGCGCGGGTCGCCGGCGGATGTCTGCAGGAGATCGACCTCATCGAAGACCAGGAGTGGTTGGCGTGCGGCGATGAGTTCAAGGTCCATGCGCAGCATTCCGATGGACTGGGCCGGAGAAGAGACCTGGCCCTCATTGGCCAGCAGTTGGGCCCAGAGCGTCGGCGCGCCGGCCGCATAAGTGAAATGGCCCAGGCTGAACAACAAGCTGTGCAGATCATCATTCAAGCCGGGGTGGAAGGTATACCAGAAAACCACCCCCGGCCATCGGGCAATGACCGCGGCCCCTAGCGTCGTTTTACCAACACCTCCCTGGCCGGTGATCGCTATCGATCGTGCGGCGTGCAAATCGTTTATGGCGGCGGCGGCAACCGTATCGCGGCCGACAGGTTGACGGGCGAGACCCGGCCGATCCAGACGTAGCGCGGGACTGAGTTGTTCGGTGATATGCTGGCCAAGTTCGTCGATAGCCTCTTCCAGGTGGATGAAAAAACGTGTTGGGCTGACATTTACAAAACCGGGGATGGCCTCGGCTGTCGTCGGGAATGTATTGGGCGGGAAGTAGCGGCGTAAA
>JAACJX010000434.1:0-10261 GCA_014237545.1 Ardenticatenia bacterium
ATCTGTAAAAATACGTAGCTTTTTGATCAAGTTGGTAATTAACGCCCAGTCGCCACTTCCGTACACGCCGCGCACACCCCATACAACTCCAGCAGATGCCCCTCGACGCGAAAGCCATAGCGCCGGGCGATTCGCGCCGGCAGGTCGCCCAGGGCGCAGTCGTCGAACTCGATGACCCGGCTGCAATCGGAGCAGACCAGATGGTGGTGGTGGCCGTCGTGGAGCAGGATGTAATGGGCCGCGCCGGTTCCCTGATAGACGGGCCGCAGTACGCCTAAATCGCACAGTAAATCGAGCGTGCGATAGACGGTCATGCGGCCGATGCCGGTCGAGTGCCGGCGCACGAGGTCGGTCAACTCATCGGCCGTCAGGTGGCCGCCGCTGTCAAGCAGCGTATCGATGATGACCCGCCGCGCGGCCGTCAGACGCAGCCCTCGCGCCTCAAGCGCCTGATAGAGATCGCCGCTCATCTCGCTCTCGCCGCCACGGCCACCGGCGCGCCACGCCGCTCCCTCACGGCGGCCGCTGCCAGCACAATCAGGAAGATGAGCGTCGCCACCAGCACCACCGCCGGCCCCGAGGGGATGTTGAGATAATACGACGCGTAGACGCCGACCACGCCGGAAAAGACGCCGATGACCGCCGAGGCAACCATCATCGACGGCAGGCGGCGCGTCAGGAACGACGCCGTGGCCGCCGGGGTCACCAGGATGGCCAGCATCAGCGCCACGCCCACCACCTGCAAGGCCACGACAATGGTCACGGCGATGAGGATGAGCAGCAGGTAGTTGAGGAACTTCGTCGGCAGCCGCAGCGTCTCGGCCAGCAACGGGTCGAACGACATCACGAGAAACTCCTTGTAGAACAGGAAGATGAGCAGCAGCACGACNCCCCCCAGCGCGGCGGTCAGGAGCAGGTCGGCCGTCGAGACGCCCAGCAGGTTGCCGAACAGGAAATGGGCCAGGTCGATGCTGTAGTTGCCGCGCAACGAGAGCATGGCCACGCCCAGCGCGAACAGCCCGGCGAAGATCACGCCGATGGCCGTGTCCTCCTTCAGCGACGTGCNCTCGGTCAGCACGCCGATACCCACCGCCGTCACGACGCCCATGATGAGCGCCCCCACCGCCAGCGGCCAGCCCAGCAGGAAGGCGGCCACCACGCCGGGCAGGATCGTGTGGGCCATCGCGTCGCCCAGGAAAGCCATGCCCCGCAGCACAATGTAGACGCCGAGCACGGAGCACACCACACCGACGATCACCGCCGCCACAAGCGCGCGGACGATAAAATCATATTGCAGAGGTTCNAGCAGAATATCCATGNGTTTAGTGACGAGTGACGAGTGACGAGTGACGAAAGAGCATNGTCGCCTGTATCTTTAATTCGTAATTCGTACTTCCTAATTTTATTCCCCGTCGCAGCACGTATCGGCCAGGATCATCGTGCCTGCCTCGTCCAGCTTGTGCAGGTGACCGCCATAGGCGCTGAGCAGGTTCTCGGCGCGCAGGGCCGTGGCCGGCGACTCGAANGCGACGACNTGGCGATTGAGCAGCATGATCCGGTCGAAGCGTTCCGCGGCCATGTCCAGGTCGTGGGTCGCCAGCAGCACCGTGACGCCGTCGCCGCGCAGGTCATCGAGGATGCCGATGATGGCGTTCTGGGTNGGCACGTCCAGCCCGTTGAGCGGCTCGTCGAGCAACACGAGTTCCGCCTCCTGGGCCAGGGCGCGGGCCAGGAACACCCGCTGCTGCTGCCCGCCCGACAGCTCGCCGATCTGCTTGTGGGCCAGGTCGGCCGCGCCNACGCGTTCCAGCGNGGCGTGGACGGTGGCCCAGTCGGCTTTGCCCGGTCGCCGCAGNAGCCCGATCTGCCCCACGCGGCCCATCATCACCACGTCCTCGACCGTCACCGGGAAGNGCCAGTCCACCTGGTTGCGCTGCGGCACGTAGGCGATGCAGATATGCCCGTCGGGGCCATGGCCGAAGATGCTGACGCGCCCCCTATCCGGCCGCAGCGTCCCGGCGATGACCTTGAACAGGGTGCTTTTGCCCGCGCCGTTGGGGCCAACGACGGCTACGCGCTCGCCGCGCTCAACGCGAAAGGTGACGCCTTCCAGCGCGTGGCGCGGCCCGCCGTTGCCCGCGGCAAGCTTGCCGTTGTAGCTCACCCACACGTCGGCGAGTTCGAGTGTTGGCGCGTCCGGCTCGTGGACGATGCCGTGGCTGCTGGCGGCGCGCTTGGTGTGGGGCGTCGTCACTGCCGTCATCGCAACCCTTCCACGAGCGCGGCGGCATTGGCGCGCATCATGCCGGTGTAGGTATTCGCGCCGCTCCCGGCCGGCCCCAAGGCATCGGTGTAGACCGTGATCAGGCGCACGGACTCGCATTCGGTCAATTCTTTCTCCAGCGTCCGCGCCAACTGGTCGCTGGCCGTTGTTTCGACCACCAGCGTGCAAACCCCCGCCGCTTGCATGGTGTCGACGAGCTCGGCCAGGGCGGCCGCGGTCGGTTCGGCCAGCGTGCTGACCGATGGGACGATCGTGCCGATTACCTCGAAGCCATAGGAATCGGCCAGATAGCCCAGGTTGTCGTGATTGGTAATGAGGACGCGCCGGTCGGCGGGTATCGTATCAAACGACGCGCTTAGGTCGGCGTCCAGCTTGACGAGTTCGGCCCGGTAGCGCTCGGCGTTGGCGGCGAAGGTTGCCGCGTTGGCGGGGTCGGCCGCGCTCAGCGCCTGCCGAGCGTTATCGACCCACAGCATGACGTTGTTTACGTCTTGCCACACGTGCGGGTCCAACGGGCCGTGGTCGTGGGTGTCTTCCTCTGCAGCCGTTTCCTCGNGAGTTCCCTGATCCTCTTCATGGGCGTCCTCGGTCATCTCCCGCGGTTCGATGCCGGCCGAGATGGGGACAACCACCGCGTCGCGGCCGATCGTGACGAGATCGTCCNCCAATCCCTCTTCCAGGTTCCAGCCGTTGATGAAGATCACGTCGGCGTCGGCCGCGGCNGTCAGGTCGGCCGCGCCCGGCTGGTAGCTGTGCGGGTCCTGCCCCGGCGGCATCAGCACGACCAGGTCGATGGCCTCGCCGCCGACCTGCCGGACGACGTCGCCGATGATGCTCGTCGTGGCCACGACTTGCAGCCGGTCGCCGTCCGCGACGAGAGGGGTGATATCGGGCAGCGTCAACATCTCATCGGCGAGCGTCTCCGCGGCGTTGCCCGCCGGCGCGGCCGCGCCTCCGCCGCAACCGGTCAACAAGCCGGCCGCCAGCGCCAGCAAAACAAGAAAAACTCCCGGACGGTCACGCCGGGTCAGAAATGGTGGCTTCAACGCTCTCTCCTGCGCCGCATGGGCGGAATCGGCCGGCTTGGGGGCAAGCCAATAAGGGGCTGCCAGGATATAATCACTTTGCCGGCCGGTAATTGATATTTTGTATCATTATAGGAATCGCCGGCCCCACCGTCAAGTGGCCGATTACGATCTGTTCAGCCCCGCTTTCAAGGCCGATCCGTTCCCGACCTTCGCNGCCATGCGCGAGCGGGATCCGGTCTACGGCCACGTCGCCCCCGACGGCCGCGTCATCTGGTACGTCACGCGNTATGACGACGTGGCCGCGGTGCTGAANGATGACCAGCGATTTTGCAAGAANCCGCTCAATGCGCGGGNTGTTGACAGCGGTAAGGGGAGCAACGGCGGGTGGCAAACCCGCCCCTACCAGCTGATTAACCAGAACATGCTCTTCAGCGACCCGCCCGACCACACCCGCCTGCGGGCGCTCGTCAGCCAGGCCTTCACGCCGCGGCGCGTCGCTGCCTTTGCCGGCCGCCTGCGGGAGATCGCCACTGCGCTCCTCGACCAAATGATCGCGGCCGACAATCGCGACCTCATCGCCGCCTACGCCCTGCCGCTGCCGGTCGTTGTCATCAGCGACCTGCTGGGCATCCCTGCCGCCGACCGCGACGACGTCGCCGACTGGTCGCAGGCCATCATCTCCCCCGGCAGCCGCGGCCTGAACTATAGCGCCCGCAAGCGCAAGGTGCGGCTGTTCATGGAGTACCTGCGCGGCCTGTTTGCCCGGCGACAGTCCGACCCCCGAGATGACCTCATCACCGCCCTCGTTCACGCCGAGACAGAGGGCCAGCGCCTGAGCGAGGCGGAACTGTTCAGCATGGTGGCCCTGCTGCTGGTGACCGGGCACGAGACGACGGTCAACCTGATCGGCAACGGCGCGCTGGCCTTGTGGCGCGCCCCGGACCAGCTGGCGCGATTGCGTACCGATGACCGGCTCTGGCCGTCGGCCGTGGAGGAATTGCTGCGCTACGATGGCCCGGTGGAGACTTCGACCTCGCGCTGGGTGCGGCAGGACACCGAGTTCGACGGCCGGGTCATGCGCCGGGGCGACCTGATGCGTGCGGTCATTACCTCGGCCAACCGCGATCCGGCCCAATTCGCCTGGCCCGACGCGCTGGACATTGGCCGCGCGGACAATCGCCACCTGGCGTTCGGCCTGGGCGCCCATTACTGTCTGGGCGCGCCGCTGGCCCGGCTGGAGGGCGTCATCGCTTTGCAGGCACTGTTCGACAGGCTGCCGGCCGCGCAATTAGCCGCCCCGCCTGAAAAGTTGCCCTGGCGTTCCGGCGTGCTGTTTCGCGGGCTGCGCCATCTGCCGATTCACTTCTAGCCAGGTTGCGCGAACGCGGCCGGCCGCCAGACAGCCATTCAATTAACCAATCATCGCTTTGATGTATAATGTGTTCATCGTTTCACAAGTCAAAGCTATGCATTGGAGTGTACATGGGCGCACTAGGACAGTTGCCGAACTGGTCACCACCGGACATTCAACTCGACCGGCCATCCGCAGCCAGGATGTACGATTACATGCTCGGTGGTTATCATAATTTCGAGATCGACCGGAAAACGTTCGATTGGTTTGCGAATTTATTCCCCGATCTCGCTCTGACCGCGCAGATCAATCGCGCNTTCCTGCGCCGGGCGGCGTCGTTTGTGGCCCAGCAAGGCATCGACCAATTCCTGGACCTGGGNTCCGGAATNCCCACGGTAGGTAACGTGCATGAGATCGTGCGGCAATACAATCCGGATGCGCGCACGGTATACGTGGATATCGAGCCGGTGGCCATCGCCCACGCGGAGAAAATCCTGGCCGATGAAACCGGCGTCGCCGCCATTTTGGCCGACGTTCGCCAGCCCGGCTACATTCTGGATCATCCCAAGACCAGGGAATTAATCGATTTCAATCGACCGGTTGGCCTGTTTGTCGTGGCCATGTTGCATTACATCGTGGATGATGACGAGGCTGAACAGGCGCTCAAGACCTTTAAGGATGCCATTCCTTCCGGGAGCTATATGGCAATAGGCGTGTGGACATATGACGATGCTCCGCGAGATGTCATGGAAAAATACGCCGAGATGACCCAAATTCTGACCACACCTGGCGCGCCCCGGCCGCGCGCAAAAGTGTTGCGATATTTTGAGGGCTTTGATCTCGTCGAACCGGGACTGGTTCACGCGCCGCTCTGGCATCCCGATGGCCCGGACGACCTGATGCTCAATGAGCCGGGGCGCAGCGTAACGTGGGTGGGGGTGGCTCGCAAGCCATGAGGTGGATTAGGTGTGGAGCGTAGAGGTACAGCGTAGCGTGTTTCTACCTGCCCGTTCCATGCAGGAGATGTCAGCAGGGTGATCGAAGATAGGATGGTGGGGGACATCGAGCGCGAAGAAGAGGTCGAAGCGCTGGCCGGGTCCTGGCGGGCGGCCACCTCCAGCTACTCATTCGTTCCCCTCTCTTCCCCAGACCTTAAGGAACGATTTTTACGCCTGTCCGCTTATGTGTTGGACACGCTTAAATCGGAAATGGACGCAGAAGTGTTGGTCGCTCGCGGCCGGACGATTGGCCGCGAATTAGTGAACCTGAATTTGCATAAGCCTGGAGTCCTCGAACAAACGCTTGTCACGCTGGCCGGGCAACTGGGCTTCGCCACGCCGGCCCAATTGGTTAAATTATTCACGGGCATTAGCGCTGGGTTCACCACAGCCCTGGAGGCCCATCTCCTGCGCCAGCAGGAAAACATCAGTCATGCGGCAACCTCGATCTTGCAGAAGGCGCAGAATGAACTGCAATTGTCCCGCGACCGGTTGGCCTCGGCCAACCAGGAATTATCGTCGCAGATCATTGAGCGGACGCACGCCGAGGAAAAGCAGCGCGAGTTCGCCGCCCGCTTACAACATCTGCACCGCATCGACACGGCCATCCTGTCGGCCGAATCTCTGGAAGCGATTGTCAACATCGCNCTCAACTANATCAACCACCTCATTCCGGCCATCAGTATTTCGATCGCCCTTTTGGATGTGAGCGAGCGGCGTCTGGCCATCNTAGGATCGACANACCCTGACCATTATCCACCTGGCCGGGAACTGCCCATTACTCTGCTCGAATTGTTGAANAACCTTGAAAAGGAGGGCTTTGTCTATATCGCCGACTACAAGGCGCTCCCCAACCCATCCCCGGCCGTGACCGAAATCATCGAACTGGGTGGACGCTCTTCTTTGTCGATAGCCCTGCGCTACCGGGGACAGCCTATCGGCATACTCACCTTAGTGCTGGATGAAGTGCGACAGTTCAGCGAGGCCGAGCAGACTCTGGCTCTCGAGCTCGCGGCTTCCGTGGGTGTGGCCCTGCAAAATCGTCGCTTGCTGGAGGCGGAAAGGGAAGCCCGCGAGCGTGAAACGACCCTGCGCGAGGTCGCCGCCGCCCTGACGCTTGACCTGGGCCTGGATGAGATGCTGCAGCACGTTCTCGCGCAACTGGAGCGCGTGATCGACAGCGATAGTTCCTCCATCATGTTAAGCGACGGGCGCGGTCTGGAAATCGTCTGTCAGCGTGGTGTCGAGAATAAATATGATGATCTAAACAACTTGCTAAGGGCGCGGCCGCGCAGTGTTTGGTCGGTGCTCGAAACGTCCCAACCGCGCATCATCAACGACACGCGAGCCAGTCCTGATTGGATCCTCGCCCCGGGTCGTGAATACATTCGCGCCTGGATGGGCGTGCCCCTGCTGGTCAAGGGAGAATGCATCGGCATCATGACCATCGATCGCCGCGAGCCCAATGCCTTCAGCGAGCGGGATATGGGCCTGGCCGCCACCTTTGCCAACCAGGCGGCCGTGGCCATCGAGAACGCGCGTCTTTTCGCTCGCCAGCAGGCCCACGCCGATGAGATGGAAAAGAGCGTGCGCGAGCGAACCCGCGATCTCGAAGTCCTCTATGGCATCACCGCCACCGCCGTCGGCAACCCTGACATGGTGGAGTTTTTGCAACGGGCCATGTCTCTAATGGCCATTGCGTTCGGCTGCGCCGCGGCAGCCACATTTTTGGATGAGGGCGACATGCCTTCCTTGCGTCTGGTCGCGCTGCTCGACAGCGGCGAACAGGAGTTGAGCAAGTTGCTGGCCGAGCTAGATCCAAACGACCCGATCTTGCGCCGCCCATTTGCCGGCGGCCAGCCGGAAATTTTATCGGATCGTGGTTTGCCACCGCGATGGAGCGTGCCGGACGGCCTGTCGATGGGCGTCCTGCCGTTACGGTCGCGAGGCCAGAGCCTGGGCGTGCTGGCCCTGGTTGGCCATGAGGACGCGAGGCTGACCGCCGTCTCGCCTGACCTGTGGACTACCATCGCCGATCAGATCGGCGCGGTAGTGGAAAATATCAGGCTGCACCAGATCACCCGCCAATCGGCCATCATTGAAGAGCGCGAGCGTCTGGCCCGCGACATCCACGACCAGGTGACGCAGTCCATCTACAGCGCCAGCCTGTTTGCCGAGGCGGCCCGCGGCGCGGCTGAATCCGGGAATATGGAGAAGTTGCAACAGCACCACCAATCCATCTTGCGCATGACCAATCAGGCCTTGCGCGAGCTCCGGCTGCTGCTGTTTGAATTCCGCACGGAGGCNCTGGCGCGCAAGGGGCTGATCGATGCCCTGCGCGAGCGCCTGAACACCGTGGAGCACCGCGCCGGCATCTCCGGCGAAGTGTACGCGCCCGGCATCGGCAATTTGCCGGTAGCCATTGAAGAAACCTACTACCGTATCGCCCTCGAAGCCCTGAACAATTCCCTGCGCCATGCCCGCGGCGACAGGGTGGACATTATCCTTCTGGAAGAGAGCGGCGATCTGATCATGACTATNGTCGACAACGGGATCGGCTTCGATCGCGAGGCCGCCGCCGCTTCGGGGGGNATGGGACTGGAGGGGATGCAGAAGCGGATNGGCAAGGTAGAGGGNGAATTGACGTTGTCTTCTAGCCCAGGTGGAACGTGGGTTACNGCCCGCGCTTCCTTGAAACAGTAATTGGTATCCGGTCGGGAGATCCGTCGTGCAAATAGGGGAGACGGAAGATGGAAAAAACAATTAGAGTATTGGTAGTGGACGATCACGACATCGTGCGCGAGGGGCTGCGCGCCATGTTGGAAAGTAAGGGCGACATCGAGGTCATTGGCGAGGCGGGGGACGGCGAGCAGGCGATCATCCAGGCGCGAAATCTGAAGCCCGACGTGATCCTTATGGACCTGGAAATGCCGCGCAAAAACGGCATCAGCGCNACGCATGACATNATCGCCGAGCAGCCGGACGCGCGCATCCTCGTCCTGTCCAGCTTCAGCGATGATTCCCAAATTGTGGAATCGATGCGGGCCGGCGCGCTAGGCTACTTGCTGAAGACGGCCAAGCTGGGCGATCTGCTCACGGCCATCCGCCAGATAAACAATGGGGAAACCCCGCTCAATCCGCTGGTGGCCCGCCGATTGGTGGCCTCGATGNCGTCGCCGCGGACGGAACCGCGCCTGGATGAGGTGCTGACCGACCGGGAGATGATGATCCTGCCCATGGTCGTGAAGGGGATGACCAACAAGGAGATCGGCGACCGGCTAGGCATCGCCCTGCGTACCGTGGGCACCCACATCGGCAATATGATCCACAAAGCCGGAGTGGAAAACCGCGTGCAGTTATCGATGCTGGCGGTGCGTCAGGGTCTGACCTCGCTCTACGTGGACGAAAAATAGCTTCGCCANCGCCTCAGACCCTGACTATTCCGAGATAAACAAACTGTCNGCCGGAGAAANTGCTAATCCTCGGCGTAATACCCCATGCCGACCACGCCGGGCCCGACGTTGGCACCGATGACCGGGGTNAACTCATTGACGTACATCTCCACNGGATTGGCCCCTGCTCGCACNTGCTCGACGACATAGTCGGCATCTTCCGGGGCGCGGGCATGGATCACGCCGGCGTGGACNTTCTTCTTNTGTTTCATCTCGCCCAACACCTCATCGAGCATATGCTGAATGGCCTTTTTCTTCGTGCGAATCTGGGCCTGTGGCTCGATCTGCCCGTCTTCCAGGCCCAACACGGGTTTGATGGACAGGACGGAGCCCACCAGCCGCTTGGCGCCGCCGATGCGGCCGCCCTTGTGCAGGTACTCAAGCGTGTCGACGACAAACACGACCCGCATGCGCGGCACCAGCGTCCGCACGTACTCGGCGACCTCTTTGTAGTCATGCCCCTCGGCCGCGTAGCGGGCGGCAGCGGTGACCATCAGCCCCAGTCCCAGCGACACGGAACGCGAGTCGACGATCTCAATCGGATAATCGCCCATGGCCTCCGCGCCGAGGTGGGCCGACTGGATGGTGCCGCTCAGGGCTTGCGACACGAAGATGGCGACGATGCTCTCCGCCCCCTCGGCCACCTTCTGGAAGTGCTCAGTGAATTGGCCCGGGGCTGGTTGGGATGTCTTCGGCAAATCCTTCGAATTCGGCAACCGCTGGTAAAATTCCTCGGTGGAGATATCGATCTGATCGAGGAAGCTCCGGCCCTCCCAATTCAGGATCTGCGGAATGACGTAGATGTTGTTTTCCTCGATGACGTTGGCCGGCAGATTGACCGTGCTGTCGGTCACAATGGCTACTTTGGCTTTGGACATATCGCCCATTTCTCCTTGGATTATGTATTTGATGATTTCTACTCGTGCAAGACGAGCGGAAAGATTGTAAAGTAGGGATCCGGAATCGTCAATTGAGGGGGAAATAGGGGGAAACCCCCGGATCTACCTAAATAAATTACGTAGAAAAAAATCATCATAATCCCCATTTACGCCCTGTCGAAACATGTTACTCTTATAAGTACATTGAGGGATGTACCGTCATTGGAGGATTCATTGACGGGGTGGAACCAGTCGATTAAAGCCCAGTGG
>JAACJX010000434.1:10267-14577 GCA_014237545.1 Ardenticatenia bacterium
CCACTGGGCNTTTGATCTTTTNATGGGGATACGCGCGNGGCGTTATTCNTATTTTAGCGCTGTCATCGGCGCCAGGGTGGCGGCGCTGAGGGCCGGATAGAGGCCGGATGCCAGCCCCATCAGCGTGGCGAACACCAGCGCGGAGANCGGCAGCCANAGGGGAGTGACGACGGCCGCCGTCGGCGGCATGCCGCCCGTTTCCACGGCCTGCCCGGCCATGTAGCTGAGTACCAGCACGTTCAGGATNTGGCCCAGCCCCCAACTGATCAACACGCCGCCCAGCCCGCCGAGAAAGCCGATNCCGGCCGCCTCGCCCAGAAAGATGGACANGACGTGGCGGTTGTTGGCNCCNACCGCCTTCATCAGGCCNATCTCGCGCGTCCGTTCCAGGATAGCCATCGTCATCGTGTTGGCGATGCCGATGGCGGCCACCAGCAAAGCGATGGCCCCCATGCTGCCNAACGCCACTTGCAAGACNAGGTAGAANCTGCTNATGCCNTCCACGAACGACTGCGGCGACCACGCCTGGAAGCCCAGGGCCGTGATCTGGTCNGCCACGTCCAGCACCTGGTCNACGTCGCCTACCTTGACGATCAGCGTGTTATAGCCGTTCTTCTCGCGGTCNATGCGCTGGCCGGTCACCCACGCGTTGTAACCGTCCAGGTCGCTCATGGGCATGTAGAACGACCAGTCCGGCTCGTCCTGGATCTGCTCCAGCACGCCGACGACGCGCGCGCGCGTTTTCTTGCGGATCTCCGTGCCGTCTTCGGCGAACTTNACGAGTTCGAGGTTGAGCGTTTGTCCATATAGCTCCGGCGGGGGCGGCGGTTCCTGGCCCGGCCGGGCGCGCGGATCGTAGAAGTTACTGGCCACCTGCGAGCCGACGATCACCTCGCCCCGACCCAGCGTCAACTCGCCCTGCGTCGCCTTGACCCCCAGCTGGCCCAAGTCTTCCGTCCCGACGCCGATGATCTGTCCGCCGCCCTCCAGCCGGCCGACGCGAATGATAGCCCAGCTCTGGAAGTAGTCCTGCGGGATGACGGCCGCGACGCCGGGGATGGCGGCGATGGTGTCGATGGCCGCTTGATTGAGCGGCGCGGTCTGCCCCGGCGAGCCGCCCGGCCCGATCTCGATCGGCCCCTCGGCCATGCCCGGGTAGACCACGATCCGCGTCAGATCGCCGATGCCGCCTAATTGAGACTCGGCGTTCTGCTGCAACCCAACACCCAGCGATACCAGCAGAACGACGGCCGCCGTGCCGATGATCACGCCGATGGTCGTCAGCGCCACCCGGCCCTTGCGGCGCGACAGATTCGAGCCGATAAGCGTCAGCAAGTCGAAGAAGTTCATATCACGTTATCCTCGTCCAGGGCCGGCAGTTGGGCGACAGAAAACCCCGGTTGACCAGGGAGTTATCCGCCCCCGGCCTGGCCTTGGCCATGGCTCATCCGGGCGGCCCATCCAGCTCCATGCCGGGCTCGACGGGCACGAACTCCTCGCCGGGCTGGCCGCTGTCCGGCTCGCTGCCCAGGCCGAGCAAGCCGCGCAAGAAGCGCCACAGCCGGTCGAGAAGCGATTCCTCGCCGCCCGCATTTCCCTCTTCCGGGAACTCGCCGCCGTCAATGCCGCCGCCTTCTATCGGCATGCCGTCGGGGCCCAGCGGCGGCTCCTCGATCGGCATGGCCTCCATCACCTCGATAGACAGCGTTTGGGTGATGACCGCCGGCCGGCTGAAGTCGTCGGTGTAGCCCACGCTCAGCAGTAGGTCGAGCGTTCCCGCCTCAAAGGGGGTGATCATGGCGTCGAGCGGGAAGAACCCGCCCGGCTCCAGCGCCCCGACGAAGATGGCATTGTTGGACAGCTCGGCGTTGTCGGCCGACACGCTGAAATTGCCGAAAACGACGGAATTGCGGCCCGTATTCACTAACTGCAACGGCAGGCCGCCCGGCTGCCCGGCGAAAAGCGGCGGCGGCTGGGTATAGAAACCCATCTCCACTTGNGGCGTCTGATAGACCAACAGGGTGATCACCTGATCGTCAACATAGCTGACGCCGTTGTTATCGGTGTAGACAAATGAAACCTTCACCGGATAGGCNCCCGCCTTGGTCGTGGTATTGACGATGAGCTGCACAGTGGCCGAACGGCTGTCGCCCACGGCCAAATTCCCCAGCCGGCTGACGTTCGATGAGCCGATGGGCGCGAACTCGGTGAATGAGCCACTGGCCCCGGCCAGCCCGCCGCTCGGCTCCGGCGTGCCGTCGACAGAGGAACTGCTGCTGCTGCCACCACCCAGGATGAGCGTCACGTTCCTTGCGTCGGCCTCGCCCAGGTTCTCGACGAGCATCGTCAGGGCGAACTGATTGCCCGGCTGCAACTGGGCAGGATCGGTGCTATTCGACGTGACGAGCAATTGCGGCCGCTGGCGCGGGCCGGGGGTCGGCGTGGTAGTTGGCGTGGGTGTGGCTGTGGCCGCCGGGCCGCCGCCGCCCGACGGCACCACCGGGAACGTCAGTTCAAAGGCCGACTCATAACTCTGCCCGTTGATGTCGGTATACGTGGCGACGACCTGCAGGACGGCCGTGGATTTGCCGCGCAGATCGGCCGTGGCGAAGAGCGGCTGCCAGAAGCGAGCCGTCTCGCCGGGGGCCAGATTGCCCAGGGCGCGGACGCCGCCAGTATCGCGGGCGACGAAATCGCCGCTGGTAAACGTGGCCACGACGTTGGTGGCCGCAGCCTGCCCGGCGTTGGCGATGGTCATCTCGAAGTCGAGGTTCTGGCCGGGCGTTATCTGCGGCGCGCTGGCCCCATACGAACTGACCACCAGAAGCGGCCGGACAAAAGCCGTTGGCGGCGGGGTCGNGCTGGGTTCNGGNGTGTTCGTNGGCCCGGCGGGCGGGATAATGCGCAAGGCGTCGGGCATNTCGGCCGTGGTCGCGTCGGGGTTCACCACCCGGACGCTNTAGCGNCCCGGCGACAGGCCCGGCGGCACCGTGGCNCGCANGACGCTGGCGCTGACGAAGGCNGTCTGCAACCCGCCGAAGTTNTTGATNACCACCACGGAGCCGTCGACAAAGCCGCTGCCGGTGATGATGATCTCGGTTTCGCTGTCGTTGACGAGCGTGCCGGGCTGAACCGCGGTGATGGTNAGCGGGCCGGGGGCCGNGGGTTCGCTGGTGGCGGTGGGTGTTTCGGTAGGTTGNTGGGCCAGCGCCGGCACAGCGAGCANNGCCATCAAGCCGGNGACAACGGCCAGCCGGCTCAGGCGAACGCCAAATTTCTTNGTTANTANGTTACGATTGATCATAAGCTCTCTGGGACGGGGCAAACACGCGCCNGCGCAAGCTGCCGGAGCGCTAGACCACCCCCGTCACTTCGCGATATTTTTCCTCACTGACCACGCAGCCGTCAAGAAGGAAGATTTTATGGGTNGCATAGGCGGCCATGCGCGGGTCGTGGGTGACCACCAGGACNGTTCGGCCGTCGCCGTGCAGTTCGGCCAGNAAATCCATGATGCTCTGGCCGCTGGTNGTGTCCAGGTTGCCGGTCGGCTCGTCGGCCAGCACCAGNCGCGGCNCATTNACCAGCGAGCGGGCGATGGCGACGCGCTGCTGCTGGCCGCCGGAAAGCTCCGTCGGCTTATGCAGCCGGCGGTCGGCCAGACCCACGCGTTCCAGCAGGGCAAAAGCGCGGCGCTGTCTTTCACGGCGCGAGATACCGGCGAAACGCATGGGAAAAGCGACGTTTTCCCATGCGCTGAGGCTTGGAATCAGGTTAAATGACTGAAAGATAAACCCCACAAAGCGACGGCGATAGGTGGCAAGGGCGTTCTCGTCGAGTTGTTCCAGGGCATGACCGCCGACGACGATGTGACCCGCGGTCGGTCGGTCGAGACCACCTAACAAGTAGAGCAGGGTGCTCTTGCCGGAGCCCGACGGCCCCATAATCGCCTGGAACGTGCCCTCTTCGATCGCCATGTCGACGCCGGCCAGCGCGTGGACCATCGTCATGCCCATTTGGAAAGACTTACGCAGCCCGTTGGTAGAAATGAACGGGATAGCCGATGAACCGCCGCCGGCTGCGTTTGTCGTTATTTCGGCCGTCACGCCCTTGGCGGCGGTCGTTCCGTTGTTCTTGGTGGCGTCCATCTGTATTTGCACGTCTGGGCGTAGTGGGCGACGGGGGGTTACATGAACGGTCGGATGACCGTCAGGCCGCCGAACTGGGCCAGCAGCGCCGCGGGTAGTGCCCGCAGGGCCAACACGATAATCATGGTCAACAGCACCGTCAGCCAGCTTTTCGCGCGCGGCAAC
>JAACJX010000426.1 GCA_014237545.1 Ardenticatenia bacterium
GAAAGCGGCCGAGGACAACCGCCGCGACAACCTGCTGGAGGCCGCCGGTTGGAATGTGCTCCGCTTTTCGACCCGCGAGATCAGGGAGGAGGCGGAGAGTTATTGTGTGGAGACTGTGGTCAAGAAGATCAACAAGCTCGGCGGCATCGACGAAGGTTTTGTGCCGCGTCAGGTCGACAGCCAGCCGGATAGGCCCTATCAAAAGGGATTGTTTGATGATTGGTAGCCCGGCCTGCCCATTCTCCGTCTCAACCAACCCGACTTCCCACCCCGCCAACTACGGAACAAGATCGAGGAACAATTACGAATGACGACTGGCGAATGAAGAGCGCCGCCCTCTTCCGTATCTCGTATCTCGTATCTAACCTCACCACTCGTCACTAAAACGGCCGCTCCCCCATCCGGAGAAGCGGCCGCTTCACTATTCATTCCGGCGAGGCCCCGCCCCGCCGCCCATCTACTTACGGCAAATGCTCGCCGAACGCGCCATACAGCCAGTCCAAATCATCCGCCTGGTCCACGCGGTAGACGCCGCCCGTCCCGGCGCAGTTGCCGTTCATGCCGAACGACGTCACCCCGCCGACCACGTTCGTGTCGCCGATGAAGTTCGGGCCGCCCGAATCGCCGAAGCACGTCCCGCCGGTGTGGGCGTTGTTCGACAGCAGGATCGAGTAATCGCCCACCAGCCCGCCGTTGATCTGGATCAGCTTCGGATAGGCCACCATGCGCACGCGCTGGTTGTTCTCCTTCCAGCTGGCCGCGTCGGGGAAGCTCTCCTGCAGGCCATAGCCCACGGCCGTGAAGGTCTGCGCCTGCTGCCCGCGCCGCGTCTTCAGGCTATCCAGCTGGCCCAGCGACGGCAGCGCGCCGTATTCGTCCATCGGGTACGGCTCGTCGAGCACCACCACGCCCAGGTCATGCAGGAAGAAGGCGTTGGGGTTGTAGTCCGGGTGGACATAGGGCGTGCCGCTGGCCTGGCCGTCGGTCGGGTAGCCCTTGGCCGCACTGTTCGTCTGCATGTCCGCGTCGAACCAGATCTCCACGTTGGCCGCCGGCGCCTCGGTGCAGTGGCCGGCCGTCAGGAACAGCGTCGGCGACAGCAGCGTGCCGCTGCAGCGCCACAGCGGCGTGCCGTTCTCGTCCTCGGCCACCATGATGCCGACATAGGGATGGCCGTCGCCGTCCGGCTGGCCGTCCGTCACCGCGCCCGCCAGCGAAGCGCTGCCCAGAACGAGGGCCAGCATCAGAACCAGGATCAGTGTCAACTTTTTCATACGTGCTCCTATAGAGTAGAATGGGATTTGTCGCGCAGGGGAGAAAGAAAGGCGGCAGCGCTATCCCCGCGGCTCCCGCGCCCGCCCCGGTGGCGAACGCCAGGGCGACAGGATACAGCGCCGCGGGGCGCGGATCAATATTGGGAAATCTTTCACAACCGGCCCCAGACTGTCCGCCTCCGCCCTCCCGCCCAACTCTCATCCGCGGCTCAGTTGCGCGTCTCGCCTGCTCGCCTATGTTATACTAGCCGCAAGCGCCCGGCCCCCGCGCCGGAAGGAAGGGACTCATGCCCTCTATCGGCGTCTATGAACTGATCATCATTATTTTTATCGTCATCCTCCTCATCCTCGGCCTGATCATCGCCCAGCGCATCATGCGCCGCTAGGGAAGCGAGAACCCCCTATGGCGCTATCCGTCCCGCTGATCCTGGCCGCCCTCGTCATCNTCGTCGNCGCCCCCCTGGCTGTCCTCCTCTACCTCCTGGCCACCGGCCGCCGNAAGCGAGACGAGTGACGAATGACGAGTAACGAATGACGAGTTCAGAACTGACCCACTGACCTACTGACCTACTGTTCACTGGACACTGGACACTGTTCACTGACCCNTGACCCNCACCCATGCGCCCCCTGCTCCTCCTGCTGCTCNTCCTGCTCGCCGCCTGCACCACCAACCCNGGCGCGGCGACCGGCAGCGCCGCCGTCCCCGCGACAACCGCTACCCAGCCGCCCACCGCCACGGCGACTGTGACCGCGATTCCGACNGCGACCCTGTCGCCGACCGCGNCAGCGATTCCGACGGCGACGCCCACCGCCACAGCGACCCTGTCGCCCACGCCGACCCCCACGCCCGAGCATCCGCTCATGGTCGAGGTCATGCGCCGCCGCGACTACCCCGGCAGCGCGCTGACCATCGAGCAGACGCTGGAGCCGGGCGATAACTACGACCGCACCATCGCCTCCTACCTGTCCGACGGGAACAAGATCTACGCCCTGCTGACCGTGCCCACCGGCCGGCGGCCCGACTCCGGCTGGCCGATCATCGTCTTCAACCACGGCTACGTGCCGCCCGACGANTACCGCACCACCGAGCGCTACGTGCANTACGTCGACTACTTCGCCCGCAGCGGCTACATCGTCTTCCGCTCCGACTACCGCGGCCACGGCAGCTCCGAGGGCGAGGCGCGCGGCCCCTACAGCAACCCCGACTACGTCATCGACGTGCTCAACGGCATGGCCGCCGTCCGCACCCACCCCNACGCCGACCCCGAGCGCGTCGGCCTGTGGGGCCACAGCATGGGCGGCTACATCACCCTGCGGGCNATGGTCGTCTCCGACGAGATCGACGCCGGCGTCATCTGGGGCGGCGTCGTGGCCCCCTACCCCGACCTGTTCAACCGCGCCGGCGCGGTGGCCACGGCCGTCGCCGCCGACCCGCTGGCCGTCACGGCCACGGCCGAAGCCGCCCAGGCCACGGCCACCAGCCGCGCCCTAACCGCCACCCCCCGCCTTCCGCGGCGGCCGCTGGCGCAGCGGCCTGATCGACACCTACGGCTCGCCCGAGGAGAACCCCGCCTTCTGGGCGTCCATCTCCTCCAACGCCTACCTGGCCGACATCTCCGGCCCGCTCCAGCTCCACCACGCCATCNCCGACGAGACCGTGCCCGCNGCCGCGTCGACGCTGCTCTACGACCAGATGACCGCCCTCGGCCTGCCCGTGGAGCTATACCTCTATGACAACGACTCCCACGACATCGACAACAACTTCTACACCGCCATGCGCCGCTCGCTGGAGTTCTTTGATNNNCATGTGAAGAACAGTGACGAGTGACGAACAACGAGTTTGGAGATGATAAAGAAATAGAACGCGGATGACACGGATCAGGCGGCTAAGCGCGGANAAGTAGAAAGGAGCTGTCCTGAGCTGCGGCCGGTCGCCTGACCAGACCTCCTCCAGCGGTCTTGCCATGAGCTCCCATCTAATCCGCGAAAATCCGATCAATCCGCGTCATCCGCGTTCCATTCTTCCCACCGCTCGAATACCCATCTCCCTGAGCACTCGCCCCGAATAGTGGCAAATTCCTCCAATTAGGTCATAGTCATGTGACCATACGATTTCCGGGAGCCGGCCCATGAGCCAACAACACCTCGCCGCCCTGGCCTTCCAGAGCGCGCAAACCTACGGCGACGAAATCGCCATGCGCGTCCAGCGCGACGGCCGCTGGCAGTCCACCACCTACCGCGAGATGGGCGACGCCGTCCGCGCCATCGCCCGCGGCCTGCTGGCCCTGGGTCTCCAGCCCGGCGACCGGGTCGGCATCTTCGCCGAAAACCGGCCGGAGTGGGCGCTGGTCGATTTCGCCATCCTGGCCGCGGGCGGCGTCAGCGTGCCCATCTACGCCACCAACACCCAGACGCAAGCCGCCTACATCGTCGATGAAACCGCGATGACCGCCATCTTCACCGGCCGCCAGGACAACTACGACAAAGTCCACGCCCTGGCTGCCCGCGCGCCCGCGCTGCGCCACATCATCGCCCTGGACGACCAGGTCGTCCTCGACGACCGCGCCACCCCGGCCGGCGAGGCCTCCCGCCACCTCAGCGCGCTGCCGGGCCTCGGCGCGAGCGCCGCCTGCGACGCCGAACTCGACGCCCGGCTGGCCGCCGCCGCGCCCGGCGACCTGGCCACCATCGTCTACACCTCCGGCACCACCGGCGAGCCGAAGGGCGTCATGCTGACCCACGCCAACATCTATCACCAGTTCAAGGCGCTGGCCGGCCACTTCCACGTCGGCCCCGGCGACCGGTCGGTCTGCCTGCTGCCGCTCAGCCACGTCTACGAGCGCTCCTGGTCGTACTACCTCTTCCAGTGCGGCGCGACCAACCACTACCTGGCCAACCCCAGGGAGATCATCGCTGCGCTGGCCGACGTGCGGCCGACGGTGATGGTCAGCGTGCCGCGCCTCTACGAGAAGATCTACGCCGCGGCCATCCACGGCCTAAGCCAGGGCTCCGGCCTGAAGCGGAAGCTGTTCCACTGGTCGATCGACGTGGGCCGGCGCTACCAGTACGCGCTGAAGGACGGCCGCCCGGTCGGCCCGGCGCTGGCCCTGCGGCACAAGCTGGCCGACCGGCTGGTGCTGGGCAAGGTGCGCGCCGTCGTCGGCGGGCCCAAGAACTTCTTCTCCGCCGGCGGCGCGCCCCTGTCCCAATCCATCGAAGAGTTCTTCTTTGCCGCCGGGCTGTTGGTCTGCGAGGGGTATGGCCTGACCGAAACGTCACCGATGGTGACCTTCAACTCCCCCCGGGCGTTCAAGTTCGGCACCGTCGGCAAGCCCATCATCGACTGCGAGGTGAAGATCGATGACAACGGCGAGATCCTGGTCAAAAGCCCCAGCCTCTCCCAGGGCTACTACCGCAAGCAGGAAGCGACCGCCGCCGTCTTCCGCGACGGCTGGTTCCACACCGGCGACGTGGGCGAGTTCGACGCCGACGGCTTCCTGCGCATCACCGACCGCATCAAGGACCTGATCATCACCTCCGGCGGCAGCAACGTCGCCCCGCAGAAGATCGAGACGGTCTACGCCAAGGACCACTTCATCGAGCAGTTCATCACCATCGGCGACCGCCGCAAGTTCATCAGCGCCCTGATCGTGCCGAACTTCGAGGCGCTGGCCGCCTACGCTCTGAAGCACGGCATCGCCTACCATTCCCACGCCGAGCTGGTGGCTCACCCCGACATCCAGGCCTTCTACCGGCAGCGCGTCGAGGCCCTGTCGTCGGAGCTGGCCCCCTACGAGCGCGTGAAGGCCTTCACCCTGCTGCCGGCCCCCTTTGCCCAGGAGTCGGGCGAGCTAACGCCCTCGCTGAAGGTCCGGCGGCGCGTCGTGGCCGAAAAGTACGCGCCCCAAATCGAGGCCATGTACCCGGCCGATTGAGCGCACAGAAAAAACGTAGTTAGGGCGTAGGGGCAAGGCAGCAGCGAAACCATCCATGCCATGCAGAACCCCCTCGGCTCGCCGCTGCCTCGCCCTCCTTCGCTTCCCACCCACGGCCGCCCCGGTTGCCTGACCCCTACCATTCACCGGAATGCGTAGGGGCGCAGGCAGCGGCGAAACCGGCTTCGCCGTGCCGAACCAATTTGGTCGCCGCTGCCTCGCCCTTCCTCGGGCGAAGAGGGTCAGGCAACCGGGAACAATGACCGTTTGTTCCCAGTGACGGCCGCCCCGGATGCCTGACCCCTACCATTCACCGGGATGCGTAGGGACAAGGCAGCGGCGAAACCACCCATGCCATGCAGAACCTCCTCGGCTCGCCGCAGCCTCGCCCTCC
>JAACJX010000538.1 GCA_014237545.1 Ardenticatenia bacterium
CGTCCCCGCCCTCAGCCCGAACTCGTTCGCCTCGCTACGCGAGATCGCCCGCTCGCTGAGCGCCGCCTGGGATCTGGACACTACGCTCGACCTGATCGCGCGCAAGACAACCGAGGTGATGGGCGTCAACTCCTGCACCATCTACTTGCTGGACGCCGACAACCAGACACTGCGGCTGCGGGCCTCGACCGGGCTGGCGCGGCAGGCGCTCGGCCGGGCCACACTGCAAATCGGCGAGGGGATGACCGGCCATGCCGTGGCGCGCAACCGGCCCATCTACGCCGCCGACGCCCAACATGACCCCCACTTCAAATGGGTTGATGGGACGGAGGAGGTTCGCTTTCGCTCGCTGCTGGCCATGCCGCTGGTGCTNGACGACCGGCCCATCGGCGCGTTGAANGTGCAGACGGCCGAACCGCGGGAGTACTCNGCCGACGAGATCGAGATGNTGGCCCTGATTTGCGACCTCGCGGCCGGAGCGCTCGTCAAGGCGCAACTCTATGACCGGCAGCGGCGGCAACTCGACGACCTCCGCACCCTGGCCCAGGTGAGCGAGGCCATCACCTCGCCGCAATATCTGGACGACATCCTGTCGGTGGTCACGGAACTGGCGGCCGGGACGGTGGGNGCGGTTTCCTGCGCCATCTATTTGCTGGAGACCGGGAGCGATGACCTGAGCCGCCGGACCTTATCACCCGTTTTCGCCGGGCCGGTGGGGGCCGCGAAAGGGGATGTATCACCACCCGACGGCGACCTGCTGCGCGAGGTGGCCCGCACCGGGCGACCGCGCCACGCGACCCAACAGGACAGCGCGGTGACACACCCGCTGCTGGCCGTGCCGCTGAGCATCCAGGACCGCGCCATCGGCGTCCTTGTGTGCATCGGGCCGGCGGGCCATATATTCAATGAAGGCCAGGAGGCGGTGCTGACGACGCTGGCGAATCAGACGGCGCTGGCGATCGAGAACGCGCGACTGGTGACCAGCGCGGCCGTAGTCCGCGAGATGCATCACCGCATCAAGAACAACCTGCAAACGGTGGCCATGCTGATGCAGCTCCAGCTGCCGGAGGCCGACCGTCTGGAGACGCGGCAGGTTCTGCTGGCGAATATCCACCGCATTCGCAGTATCGCCGCCGTACACGAGATTCTGTCAGAGAACGGGTTCCGGCTGGTAAACGTCAAGGCGGTGCTGGAGCGCATCGCCCAGACAACGATGACCGGCATGGCCCATCCAGGTCAGGAGGTGGTTATCAGCGTCAGGGGGGATAATTTGCAGCTGCCCAGCCGCGCGGCAACCGCTCTGACCGTCGTCGTCAATGAGCTGATCCAGAACAGTCTGGAGCATGCCTTCGTCGGCCGCGCGGCCGGCCAAATCGACATCGCGCTGGCTCGAACGCCCGACGCGCTGATGATCATCGTNCGCGACGACGGCATCGGACTGCCGGACACTGTCGAGCCNAATCTGGGCCTGGAGATCGCCGGCGCGCTGGTCGCCGATGATCTGCACGGGGAGTTGCAATTCAACCGGCCGCGAGCCGGCACGGAGATCACCATTCGCTTACCGCGAGCGGCCGAAAGGCCAGAGGCGTCGGCGATTGAGTAGGCCACCCATCCGGACCTTGGCCAGAGAGAGATACGATGCTGATCCTTATCGCCGATGACGAATCGATAATCCGGCTGGGCCTCAAATCGATGTTGGAGGGTTTGGGGCACGAGGTGATCGCCGCGACAAATGGCCGCGAGGCGATCCGCATGGCCGAGCGGCAACATCCCGACCTGGCGATTCTGGACATTCACATGCCCTACACCGACGGCCTGCAGGCCGCGCGAGCGCTCATGGCCGCCCGACCGCTNCCNATCCTNATCCTCACCGCNTTTAGCGAGCAGGATCTCATCGACAAGGCGACGGACCTCCCCATTCAGGGCTATCTCGTCAAGCCCGTCGCGCCGGACGCGCTGGGTGCGGCNATCAAGGTAGCCATCAAGCGTTTCGCGGAGAGCCAATCGCTGGTCGAGCGGGCAGCGCGACTTGAAGCCGATCTGGCCGCGCGCAANCTCATCGCTCGGGCAAAGGGNAGGCTCATGCAGGATGGAATGTCGGAGGAGGAAGCGTACCACGCCATTCAGGACCGCGCCCGACGCGAACGACAGACACTCGCCGNAGCCGCCGCAGCCATCCTGGCAAATCCGTAACCGCAATCACAGGCTTTTTTTCAATTCAGGAGCACACAAGAACCCATGACCACCCGCATTTACCTTATTCGTCACGGCGAAACACAGTTGAGCGCGGAAGATCGCTTCTCCGGCGGCACAGAGGTTGACTTATCGGACAACGGCCGCTGGCAGGCTTCGTGCCTCGCGAAACGATTGGCTGACGATGGGATATCGGCCTTCTATTGCAGCCCCATGCGGCGCACCATCGAGACGGCGACGATCATCAGCGCCCCCTACCGGATGATACCCATCTATCGCGANGGGCTGCGGGANATCCATCACGGCCACTGGGAGACCATGCACCGGCGCGACGTGGAAGCGCAGTTCCCGGAGGAGTANGCCGCNTGGCAGGAAGACCCGTTCACCTTTGCCCCCGAAGGCGGCGAATCGGGCGTGATGGTCATGGCCCGGGCGNTGCCGGTCATTCGCGAAATCGTGGTCACCCACGCCGGCGAACGGGTCGTNGTTGTTTCCCACAAGGCCACGATCCGGCTGATCCTNAGCAGCCTGCTGGGCTTCGATGGTCGCGGCTATCGCGACCGCCTGGACCAATCGCCGGCCAGCCTGAACATACTCGATTTCAAGGACTCGGTCCGGGCGCGGCTGATGCTGTTCAACGACGTTTCGCATTATGTCGACCAGCCGCCCTACTCCGGCCAANGGCTCTCCGACTGGTTTGACTCCNGCCCCGGCAAATANNTCGCCGAGCGGGCAGGCAACCTCANCCCCTGGATCCTGCNGGTTGCCACGCCTCCAGCACGTCGAGCAACTGCACNGCCAGGTCAAAGCTCGCCTGATAGAATTCGCCCGTATAACCGAATAATTCAGCCGCTTCGGCAAATTCATCCTGGTCGATGATCTGCGGCTTCTCGCCGGCATACATCTGCACGTCAAGCTCGTGATCGATGTAGTGGATCTCGCCGTCATTCACTTGAATCGGGCTGATGATGTCGATGTACAGTTCCCGCAGGCGACCATCCGGCATGTACACCTCCAGCAAGTTATGCCGNCGGCCGGGCCAATAATACGTCCGTATGGCGTGTCTTTGGTGAAGGATGACCCGACGAAATTTGGCCGGGTTGTGAAAGATGGCGTTGCCGACCCGGGTGTAGGTGATGATGCACTCTTCGCTGGCCTGCTNGATGGCGGCTCGCCACCAGCGATAAGGGCTGCTGTCGGCCTTAAACGCGCGGACCCATAATTCGTCGCCGGGCTTCATTTTATTCCAGGACGCCGCACAGTTGCAGGGCGCGGATGGCNTCCACNGTGNCNTGGGCCGCNTTATNNCTNCCTTCGTCNGCNGGCCAGGGGCCNTCCGGNGGGCGCAACTCGATNAGCCGTTCGACGGCCGACACGACAACGTCGTCCNCGGCGGGCACGCCGCCCTGCCGCAAGGCCAGGATCATCCACGCCAGGTTCCCGGCGGACAGTTCGGGGACGCGCTGGCGAAGATTGGCCAGGCTCTTTCCGGCCTCGTCATCCATCCCCTGATGGCGCCAGACGGCAGCGGCCAGCCAATGGGCGTGGGGAAACGACGGCAGCGCGCCGTCTTCGTTCAGGTGGAAGCTGAGATAAGTGGCCGCGTCGTGGGCGGCTGATGGGACGAGGCCAGTCACGGCCATCCAGAAGGCGCAGTTGGCGGTGACGTAGAGGCCCGCCGCCGGGTCGCCTGGTTTGGCCCAGACCGGCGCGTCGTCGGCCACAGCCTGATCTTCGGCCCAGGAGCCATCCAGCGCCTGCCGTTCGGCCAGAAAACGCACCGCGTCGATGACCATCAGCGAGCGCATNCCCGCGCCAAGTTGCTCCAGTTGCGCCAACTGGTAGCAGGTGGCATCGAGCGAGCTATAGTCCGGCTGCCAGAAAGGCGCCCAGCCGCCATCGCCGCGCTGCGAGTGCGCAAACTGCTCCCGAACGTCGTCCGGCATCGGCTCNGCGTTGAGCCGGTAGCGCAATTGCGCCTTCTCGACCGGCGTGCCAGAGCGCANGACAAAATCAATCGCCGGCTGCAAGTCGGATAGATTCATGACCGNTCTCCTTGGCCCCCNGTTGGGTTTAGCGGCATATGTGAATCGTTAGACGATCCCCACGCGGATTCGAGACGTCCAGTACCACCGCTCCGGCACGTCACCACCAATGGCCACGAGATCGGCCCTCAGCCTGTCGAGGCCGATCTCGGTCTCGCTCAGGCCCATCTTGCGCAGCGTCTGCACCGTGCCCAGACTCAGCATCAGACCCACAAGTCTATCGGCGCTGCCTTCGTCTACATGGTGGAGCATGAACTCGCGCGTGAAGCGGAACTGGTCGCTCTCCCGCATGCGTGTCAGGTGGCCGGATTTGTCGGCGCTGACCAGCTTTTCCCGAATGGCATGCGTTTGCTCCAGCTCGCGGACGCCGGCCATAAAGCGGCGGTGCGCTTCTTGCGTTTCCCAGCGCGGCGTGACGGGCGGCCAATCGTAATCCAGCGCGGCNAAGACGCCGCCGGGCCGGAGAATTCGCGCCGCCTCGGTAAAGGTCGGCCCCGGCAACATCCAGTGCAGCGATTGGGAGCAGGTGACGATATCGGCGCTGTTGTCGGGCAGGCNGGTTTCGTGGGAGAANCCCTCGCGGAAGCTGACGTTGGCCGCGGCCGTCNNCGATTCCGCCTGGCGGCGCATGTCGGCCGACGGCTCGACGCCGATGACTCGCCCGGCGCGATCGGCCCAGTAGCGCGTCGANCTNCCCGTCCCGCTGCCCAGATCGACGACCAGCGCCGGCCGATCCGTGCCGGCCAGCCCGCATAACACGTCGGCCAGCGCCGCCGGCGGCCGCGGGCGGAAGGCATCATACGTATCGGCAAAGCCGGTGAAGCGCTGCCAGTTGGCGTTTAGGTCAGGCGGCATCATCAGGATGGGTATAAACCTCAGAGGTTTGTAATTACAAAACGACGCCGCCGGGATCATTACCGGCTTCGGTGATGGCGCGGCGCACGTCCACCTGGCTGAGCAACAATAGACCGAAGACAAAGAATATAATCAGGCTGACAATAGCGATGCGCTGCGAGCCGGTGAGCTGGACGGCCAGCGCGAACGCAAAAGTGCCCAGCCATGACGTGCCGCGCTCGCTGATCTCATAGAAGCCGAAGTACTCGGCCTCGTGCTCAGGCGGGATCATCTGCGAGAAGAGGGAGCGGCTGAGCGCNTGGGAGCCGCCCAGAACAAGGGCCAGCACCGCGCCCATCACAAATAGTTGAACCTGGTTATTCAGGAACAGATAAGCGTAGATGACGATGCCGGACCAGATCACCAGGCTGATCATGATCGCCTTTTTGGCGCCGATGCGCCTGGCCATTCGGCCAAACAGGAGCGCGCCGCCAAAGGCCATGAACTGGATCATCAGGACCAGGATGAGGATCGTCTGNGCCGGCACGCCCAGCTCGTCGGCCGCGAAGGCCGCGGCGACGACAATAACGGTCTGGATNCCATCGTTATAGACAAGATAGGCGATCAGGTAGCGCAACGTCATCGGGTATTTGCGCCATAGCTCGCCGAGTGTGTGGAATATCTGCTTGATACCGTGGGTGAACAGGTTCACTTCGGCGTGGGAGTGACCCGGGTCGCGCTGGATGAGACGCTGTTGCGGAAAGAGAAAAGTAAACACGAGCCACCACACGCCGGCGCTGGCCATGCTGATGCGGACGGCCAGGGCTGTATCGTCCATGAACATGAGCAGCAGCAAATTGAGCAACAGCAAGAGGCCACCGCCGAGATAGCCCAGCGCCCAGCCCTTGGAGCTGACTTCGTCGCGCTTGTCCGGTGAGGCGATCTGTGGCAGGAAGCTATTATAGAAGACGATGGCCGCGCCAAAGGCCAGGTTGGCGATGATGAAGAGCAGGCTGCCGGCGACGACGGCCCCCCTGGTGCCGATGGCCGGCATATCGGCGCGGACGAAGAAGAGCAGGATAGTGGCGAACGCGCCGGTGTAGGCGAAGGCGAGGAGCATCCGCTTTTTCAGATGGGTGTAGTCGGCGATTGTGCCCAGCAACGGCAGAAANAAGACCTGCAGGATGACGGAGAGNGACACGGCCGCCGGNTAAATNGCCCCCGGTTCGATGGCCGTCCCAAAAATTCTGAACGGCTCGGTCGCCGCTTCGGCCAGGGACTGAATATAAGGGCCGAGGAGAGCCGTGACCACGGTCGTGCTGAAGGCCGAGTTGGCCCAGTCGTACATCATCCAACCAGTGATCTCGCGCTTGTCGTTCAAATCGTCCTCCCGGAATCCGCCAACCCGCAAAAAAGGACGATGGCTGCGCCGCCGGCAGGCCATCGTCCTAGTGATAATCGCGTCATGCGGGTTTCATCATGGCGAATTATGCCCGCGCCTTTCTAAACAAGCAATTTATGACTCCGGCGGCAACGCCGACTGGGGCGCATCGAACGCCGGCCGGCAGGGGTTGTAGTCATTGCCAATGACCACGCGATAGTTGTACTCTGATGTCTCATCCACAAGTTGAATATCGGACATCGGCTTGCCCATTACCCAGCTGAACAGCCAGTCATAGGAACCCTTGAAATTCTCCCCGTAGTAGGTCAGTTCCGTACTGTCCTGCGGGTCGCGGGTCTCGCCGAGCACCGGCACGAAACCGTACCAGGCCAGATTGTCGGCCGCCAGCAATCCCTGCGCCGGGTATTGGCTGGCATTGATGATCTCGACCGTGATCGGTGCGCGGTCAGCCCGGTTGAGAGCGGGNGGCAGGAAGAGGCGGCGGAAGGTGTCCTTCATCATGTCCTCCCCTTCCCAGATGGGCAGTTGGACGGAAGCGCCGCTCTCCGGCACAGTCCAGGCCTGCATCTTGCCCGCCAGATAGAGGTGCTGAATCCCGTTGTTGCGCACGTCCGGCGCCATAGAGGCCAATTGCAGAATGCGGCCGATATCCATGTCCGTCTCGACTACGTCGTTGAACGTGTTCCACAGCTCGGGGGCCTTGGCCACCAGCCCCAGGTCCACACTCTGGTTGAGCATGGCCTGCAGCAGCTGCTGCTGGCGGCGGCCGCGGTCGAAGTCGGTCGTCGTCAGGCGCGAGCGGGCAAACCACAGGGCTAAATCGCCATCCATCTGGTGCATGCCCGCCTCCAGCTTGAACCGCTCCCAGCTCTCCTCCAGCGTCGGGTCAAGTTCAGGCGAGATGAGCCGCCAGTCTTCTAGCGGGCAACTGACGGCCATTTGCACGCCGCCGAGCAAGTCCACGACGCGCTTGAAGCCGTCGAAGTCGACCTGGGCATAGTAGTGGATGGGGATGCCGAAGTTATAGAGGATGGTCTGTTCCAGCAGTTCCACCCCGCCAAGGGCCACGGCCGTATTGAGCCGGCTCATGATGCGGTTGGGCATGTAGACGTAGAGATCGCGCGGTAGGGAGATCATCGAGGCCGTGCGCGTCTCGCGATTGACGGAGACGACGATCATCGTGTCGGTGCGGCCGTCGCCGCTGCCGTCGGCGTTCACGTCCTTGCCCAGCAGCAGGATGTTGGTCGTGCCATCCGGCAATTCAAAGACCGGAACGGGCGACGGGATGGCCGTCGGCGGCGTCGGCTCGCCTTCGCGCATGGAGCCGGTGATATTGAGCGCCGCCGTGGGGTTCATCTGCGGCAGGCTGGTCGGCGTGGCCGTGGGTCGTCGGGTGGGGGTGGCGCGGGTGGTGGCCGTCGGCCGAGGCGTGTTTGTTGCCTCCGCCGGCGTATCAGTCGCCGTTTCGTCCGGCGCTTCGGTCGGCGCTTCGGTCGCCTCCAGGGTCGGCGTCGCCTCTTCGGGCGTGGCGGTGGCGGCATCCGCCGTGCTGGTTGGGAACGGTGTGACGACGGCCGTAGACTGGCCCGCATTGCACGCGGTCAGTAGCACGCCCGCCATCAGGGCTGCGGCAAGTAAAATGATTCGAGCGGATTTCATATGCATTTACGAGTGGGGGGTGAAGACAGTGCTTACAGCTTCTCGCCGAACAAAGGGTTCAGGCGGGTGAAGACAGAGTACCCCACGATAAAGATGATGATCGAGGTGACAAACGTTCGCAGCAAGTAGGGGGGATACATCGCGGCCGGGCCGCCGCTGTCATAAGTCCCCCACAGNACTGTCCGGTAGCCATCGATGATGGAGGCCATCGGATTGACCCAGCGCAATAACTGGGCCGGATAGAACGTGACTCCCATCACGGTGGCCGTGCTGCCGAACATCTCCAGCGAATAGAAGACNGGCGTCAGGAAAAACCNGGCCAGCATGACCACTTCCAGAATCANCAACNCGTCGCGATAGAAGACGGTCAGGCTGCCCAGCAGTAGGACNAGACCCAGCGTAAAGATGAGTTGTGTGGCCAGNATCAGCGGCACCCACAGCGCATGGACTGTCAGGCCAATGCCGAAAATGTACAGGAAGATGACCAGCACCAGAAAGGCGAACAGAAAATTCACCAGGTTCGACAACAAAGCCGCCGTCGGCAGTAATTCGCGCGGGAAATAAACTTTTTTGACCAGCCCCGAGTTGCCGGTGATCGACATGGTGCCGCTGGTGAGCGAGCCNCTGAAGAAGTTCCACGGAATGAGACCGGTGAGCACGAATATCGGGTAATCGCGGATCTGNTTATTNGCCAGCACCGAAAAGAGGATCGTNAAGACGANCATNAGGAACAGNGGGTTTAGGATGCTCCACAGGATCCCAAGAACCGAGTTCTTGTAGCGGGCTTTGAGATCGCGCGAGATCAAGTTGCGCAACAGGTAGCGGTAATGGCGAAGCTCCCGCAGCTTGTCCCGCCAGCCTCCCCAGNGGCGGTCGGCATTGTAGGTGTAGGTTGGCATTTCGCCATCGGCCTGCGGCCGGCTCTGATAACTCATCCGTTACACGCACTCCAGCCGCGAACGAACCGCGGCGAACGCCGCCCANGGCAGCGACATCGGATTATAGCGTATTCGGGNCGATTGCCGACCTCTGGTCGGCCGACGTTAAGGCAACGCGATAGGTCTCTTCGATCTGCGCGACGTGGTCGGCCTCGCTCCGCACCCGCGGAATCCGCGCCCGGAGCGCCGCAAGGTGGTCAGGGTCATCCGCGAGGCCTCGAAGGATGGCCCGCAGCGCCGCCGCGTCGCCGGGCGGGAACAATAGCCCATCGACGCCGTCGCGGATCATGCTGCCCGGCGCGCCCAAAGCGGAGGCGATGACCGGCAATCCCGCGGCGAAGGCCTCGCGAATGGTCGCCGGAGAGGCCTCGTACCAGAGCGTCGGCATCACCAGCGCGTCGAGATCGCCAAGCGCGTTCCAGAGGCGGTCCCGGGCGAGCACACCCTGGAAGCGAATGCCGGGGTGGCGGCTCGCCGACCGTAAATCCGCCGCGTAGTCGGGGAAAACGGACGGATCGCCGAAGATGTCCAGAGTGACGTCATCCGGCAAGCCGCTCATCGCCGCGATCAGGATGTGCAACCCTTTTTGCGGGCTGATGCTGCCCAGGTAGCCCAGCCTTATNCCGCCCGGGNGCCGGGCNGCNCGCCGCGCGGCCAGTNGCTCANCCAGATCTGGCGGCGCGTCGAGGCCNAGCGGGTTGATGACCACGTGANCANNCGGGAANCCCATCGCCGCGTGAATNTCGCGCACGAATTCGTTTGGNGCCAGGACGCGACGCGCCCCGGNGAAGATGGGGCGCAATGCCGCGTCGCGCCGGCGCAGGATGGGGGCGGCGACAGGGCCGAGCAGCCCGGCCGCCGGCGTGAACCCGGCGCGGGCGACGGCGCACCGGCCGCAATTGTGAAAGCGGCGATCCGGCCCGGCGCACAAAACCCCCGTGTCATTGGTCAGCAGCTGCCCGTTGGCGCAGCCATACCAATAGTCGTGGAGCGAAATGACATACGGGACGCCGCCCTGCCGCAGCGCCGCGCCGACGGCGGCCGGGATGCCCATCAGATGTTGCAAATGGACGATATCGGGGCGCTCGCGACTCAGGACGGCATTAAACGCGGCCTCTAACCCGGCGTGGCCGAACGTGCCGCGGAAGACAGCGGTGGCGCTCCGCGGTCCGGCCGGCGCGCGGTAGACCCGGACACCTTCCTCGAGGCTCGGATCGGCNGCAAAATCGCCTGCCCAATTCACGGGGGCGAAAACCGCGACCTCGTGTCCGGCGAGCGCTTGCCGGCGCGCCACGGCCTGCGTGTATAGCTCCGTCCCGGCCACGTGATCGGGCACATACTGGTGAACAACGTGCAGGATGCGCATGGGTCGCGGTCAGTTCGATTCCAGAAGCTGGCGGTACTGCTCCAGTACCCGCCTTGCGACAACGTCCCAACTGTACTGGGCGCGAACCTTTTGCCGCCCCGCTTCGCCAATGCGCCTGGCAAAGACGCTGTCGGTGATGAGACGCTCGGCGGCGCTGGCCAGCCCGTCCACGTCGGCAAAGGGCACGAGCAGCCCGTTGGCGCCATCATCGACGACGCCGGGGATGCCACCGGCCCGCGCGGCGACAACCGGCACGCCGTGGGACCAGGCCTCGAGGAGCACGATGCCAAAAGAGTCGCTGCGCGAAGGCAACATCAGGAATTTGGCCCGGCTCAGGACGGCGTGTTTGTCCCGGTCGGAAAGGACGCC
The DNA here is from genome assembly GCA_014237545.1 of Ardenticatenia bacterium. Lineage (GTDB taxonomy): Bacteria > Chloroflexota > Anaerolineae > Promineifilales > Promineifilaceae > Promineifilum. Next base: position 10,807 of record JAACJX010000538.1, read on the forward strand.
CACCGTCCGGATGGCCGCCCGGTCCTCGGGCGACAGCCGCCGCCGGTACTTCTCAAATTCCGGCGCGGTTGAGCCGACCAACAGCAAGGCGATGTCGCGCCCGCGCCGGCGGAGGACGCGCACGGCATCAGCGGCATGGAGCGCGCCCTTGTCGAATGACTGGCGACCGATGTAGACCCCAAAGTTGCCCCGCGCCTCGTGATGGTCTTCGGCAAAATAGGGCGAATCGGCGTAGTCGGCCGGGACAGGGTCGACGCCGCTGCCGATCACGCCCAGGCGCTCAGGGCGGATGTGATAGCGCGCCAATCCATCCGCCTCAAGCCGGGTGAGGACGAGCACCCGCGCCGCATCGCGCAGCAGGCGCAACTGGTGATTCATGGTCGAGTTGCGGGCCACGCGGCCGAGCGCCGACTCGCCCAGGTGAGCAAATGGCGTGGCGACGAAGGGCACGCCCGCGCGGCGGGCATACTCGTGGGCGGCCACGAGGCCATGCTCCCAGGAGATGTTGAAGCCGTGAACGACATCCACCTTCCCCAGGCCGTTGAGCGTTTCGGCAAATCCGTCGACGGCCGGGAAGCGGCGGGCCATGTCGGCCAGCAGCGAAGATTGATCGCCGGGCAGTGCCGACAGCAGCACCATCATTCGCCGGCGGCGCATCAGCGCGTCGCGCCCCCCGGCGGCGGGCAAGATCGGCAGGCGAATGACGCGCGCTCCCTCTTCATTATTCTCCGAACGGTCTCCAACCCCGTTCCAGAAGTCGGCCTCGGCCGTGGCCGCGCTGGTGACCACCGTGACCTGAGCCCCGGCGGCGGCCAAGCCGCGGGCCAGCGCCCCAACGTACCGCTCTCCCCCGCCCGGCAGCGGCGGGTAAGCAGGCGTGACCAGCGCGACGTGAAGAGCTGGCTCGCTCATGAGGAAGCCTCCACTGGCAGCAGGGCCAACTGGCGCAGATAGCCCTCGAAGCGCCGGCGGACCTGGGGTCCCAGGAACGCCACCACGCGCCGGGTCTGGCGGGCGACAATGCGCCGGCGCAGCGCCTCNTCGTCCACGAGGAGGGCGACCAACTCCGCCACCGCTTCGTAATCCTTGCGACGGAAGAGCACCCCCGCATCGCCGAGCGTGTCNGGCACGGCGCTGGAAGCAAAGGCCACCACCGGCAGGCCGGCGTACATGCTCTCGATCAGTGGCTTGCCGAAGCCCTCGTGCTCGCTCATGGAAACGTAGAGATCAGCGCAGCGGTAGTAGGTCATCATGTCCTCGTGGGAGATGTGACCGGTGACGCGCACGGCATCGGNGACGCCCAGATCGCGGGCCAACGCGAGCTGCCAGTCGACGTACTCGCGGTTGTCGGTGTTGCCGACCAGCGCCAGACGAGCATCAGGGCGAATGCGCCGCAGGAAGTAGAGCAGCTTGATGAGGTCCTCCTGGCGCTTGTTGGGCATGAAACGCCCGACGAAGAGGAGCAACGGCCGGCTGCGGGCGCACTCCGCGGCCAGCGCCTCGTTCGAAGGCGCGGCGAAGCGCGACTCATCCAGGACAATGGGCAGCACGCCGGTCGGGGTATAACCGAAAGAGAGCAGCTCGCCCTCGTTATAGGCCGAATCGCCCAACGCCAATCGGGTTAGCGGCCGCATCTGCGCCAGTTGCTCCCGCCCCCGTCGCAGCCCCGCGGCCAGGGCTGGATCCGTCTTCTCGAAGAATTCCGGCGGCGTAATGTTGTGATAAATGAGCAGCTGGGGCAAGCCGATCTCCATGAGACGGTCAGCCACGATGGAGCCGACAGCATGGTGNTGGATAAGGCACCCTTCGGAAGCCCCCGGCCGGTACTCATCCGCCGGCCGCGCGCGTCCCGCCAATTCCGGCTGAATGCGCTCGGCATAGATCTCCGAATCGAACCCCAATTCTCGCAGCCAGCGTTGGATGAGAAACGCCTGGTCGCTGACGGCGTCGCCAATGTAAACGCCTTCGGTGAACTGGTGCAGCACGCGCTCAGACATCTTGCTCTTGATGGGATGTATCGGTCAGGGTCTCCAGGACGGCTTTGTATTTGGCCAGGATGACATCCCAACTGTAATTGGCGGTGACAAAGGCGCGGCCCTGGCGGCCGAGCCGCGCGCGCAGGTCAGGCTTGTCCAGCAACATTGCCAGCGCTGCGGCGAACTCTTCATACGAGTAATAGTAGAGGCCGCCATTGCTCTGCCGCGATTGGTATTCGAGCACCTCGCAGCGGCCGTTGAGCAGCGTCGGCGTCTCCATTAACCACGCCTCCATGGCCACGATCGACAGGCTCTCGAACAGCGAGGGCATCACCAGTACGTCGGCGGCGCTGATGGCGTCGAACTTGTCTTCCTCGGAGACAAACCCCAGGGGAACGATGTCCGGCCGGTCGGGCACGTAGACGTTGACCTTGCCGATCAGGAGCAGCTTCAGGTCGTAGCCGGTTTCATCGCGAAAGCGGATGAAGTGATCGAACAGTTCTGGAATATTTTTCGACTCCTCAACCCGGCCGACGTAGAGGATGAACCGGCCATCAACGCCATACTTCTCGCGGAAGCGCGCGGCCGAGATGTCCGCGGGCACGTCGACGCCCACGCCGGCGACGATTTGCGGCACGTGGTTGTTGTGCATGACCCGATTGACCAGCAGCTTTTCCGGCACCGTGTTATAGATGATCATCTGCGGCAGGTGGAACAGCGAGCGGATGATAGGCAGGTGCAGATACGGCTCGTCGTGGGCATTGGGAATGAGCACAGCCTTGTCGGACACGAGCGGCAGGCCAAAGAACACCGGTGGGTAGAGATACGTCACGAAGATGTAGAGATCGTACTCGTCGTATGAATCGTAAATGTAATTGAGCAGCTCGGAGGAGTATGGTCCTTGTTCCTTCATCCAGTACACCTGGGTGAATATCGACCGGCGGCTGGCGAACAGTTCGTTGTGGTAGCGATCCGTGCGCAGGCCATCAACCCGAAAGCGATGGATTGTAACTCCGTTCAACTCGCTTTCGCCGGGCGGGTAGACGTCGGCCCAGGTGTGATGGTCAACGGCGCAGGTCGTGATTACNTGCATNTCGGCCAGGGCCGTCAGNTGCTCGGCCACCCAACGGGCCAGCATCTCCGCGCCGCCGTTCACTTCTTCGCCATAGCGCTGCACGACCATGGCCACGCGCTTCTTGTCGCTCATACGGCGATGCGCTCCATATAATCCAGGAATTGCCGGCGCACCTGTGGCTCCAGAAAGCGCTGGACGCAAGCCCGCTGGCGCTCGACGATCCGTTGNCGCAACGGTTTGTCCTCAAACAACAAGGCGGTCAGCTCGGCCAGCGGCTCAAATTCCTTGCGGTAGAAGACGATGCCCGCGCCGCCCATCGTTTCCGGGACGGCCGTGGCGCCATAGGCCATGACCGGCAAGCCCAGCAACATGCTCTCGATGAGCGGTACGCCAAACCCCTCNTGNTCGCTCATTGAAACGTAGAGGTCGGCNGCGCGNAAATAGGCCAGCTTGTCCTCGTGGGAAACCTTGCCGGCCAGCATCAGACCATCGGCCACGTTCAGGTCGGCCGCCAGTTGCTCCACCCATCGGTCGTAACCCATCTCCCAGCGGTCGCCGACGAGGGTCAGGCGCGTCTGGGGGTAGATGCGACGCAAGAAGAAGAGCAGCTTCACCAGGTCTTCCTGTCGCTTGTTCGGCGCGAGGCGGCCGACAAAGAGCAGCCTTGGACCTGGCCCGGCTGTGGTGTCCGGGCTCGCGCCGTCCGATAGCGTCAGATAGCGCCCGGCCTCCAGGCAGATGGGCAATACCGCGGTCGGCGAATACCCGACGGTAGTCAACTCTCGCTCGTTGTAGCGGGAATCGGCCAGGGCCAGATCTGTCAGCGGTCGCAACATGGCCAGTTGCTCAATGCCCTGCCGTGCCAGATAGGCGCGCAGCGGATCGNTGTTCGCGAAGAAATCCGGCGGGGTGACGTTGTGATAGACGAGAATGAGCCGCAGGCCGCGGCCGGCCAAAAATTCGGGCACGTCGGAGCCGATACTGTGGTGGTATATCCCCCGCGTCTCGCCACGCGCCCGGCGATAGGCGCTCATTGGTCGCGCTGTGGCCGTCATACTGTCGTGCAGGTGCCAGGCGTAAATGTCCGACTCGTATCCTGCCTCGCGCAGCCAGCGTTGGATGAGCAAGGCCTGGTCCGTAATGGCATCACCCACTGTGGCGCCGGTGAGGAATTGGTGAAGAGGGCCGCGGTTCATGGGAGGCAAACCAACAGGCGAATCAGTTGTCGCGTCGCTTCAGTTNGGCGCGCAGGGCGTCAATCTCGGCCTGCTGGTCTTGAATGACCCGCGTCAGNTCGTTGAGCGTGCTCACGAGGTTGGCATTGACGCGGTTCTGCTCGCGCACGGATTTGTTTACATAAAACAGCACGAGATTGTGCATCTCGCCCCGTATCCTTTGCCACATGCCGCCGACCACCGGCGCGCGCGTCGCCGGCGATGGGGCCAGCGCCGGCTCGACCGCGGGCGGCGGCATCTTGTTGGCCTGCTCCAGGTAATAGAAAAGGTGAGGGCTGACCCGCCTCTCCAGAGGCACGTCGGGATAGGACGAGACATAGCCAAAGGTGGGGAAAACGAGTGACACCGCGCCTAGCTCGGCGCGGCGCTGCTCGACCCGCCGTTCGACCTCGCGGACGAGCTCTTCCGACGTTATCTGCTCGTCGTGGATGACGATCCATGGCGAATCGGCCGAATTTGTGGTTTCCGTTGCGCTCATTTAGCTGGTGAGACCGCCGGTACATCTTCCGGCGCGGCGGGCTGAATTGGTTGGGTCTGGGCGTTGTAGCTGCTCATGAAGGATTCGATCAGGTGCGCGCGGGTGATCCGCTCTGTTGCGATCAGGTTGGCCCAATAATCCAGGTCGCCGGCTTCGGTGTCGGCGCCGAAGAACAGGCGATAGCCGGCGCGAATATCTTCCATTGTCACGGCGTCGCCCTGGTCGAGGCCCGCTCTTGCCCCGCTTTCCGGGCCGGACAAAGGAGCGTATCGGGCTGCGGGATCGGCCTGGCCCAGAATGCTGAGCGCAGCCAATATGTGGTGATTGACCTTGGCCTGGTTCATCGCCGCGCGATTGATGTAGAAGACCACAAGCTCGTGGAACTTGCGGCGGATGAAGTCCACCACCGGGCCGATGAGCGGCGTTCGCGTCGGGGTCACCAGCAAATCAACCTCGTTCCGGCTCTGGGCCAGAGCGGCGCGGAAAAGTTCTTCGTAGTATTCCGGCCGCTGGCTGCTGGCGGCGGCCTCGGGCAAGCGCACCTGGCCGGGCAGCTTGCGCTCCAGGATTTCGCGGCGCACTTCCTGCATCACGTGCTCGATGTTCAGCGGCTCCGCGGCTTGCTCGCCGGGATTATTGGGAATCATTTGAGAGTGGTTCAAGATAGTTCAGCATCAGCACCGAGGTCTCGGTATCGACGCGATAGGGTTTGTATGCATAGCTGCTCTCGAGCCGGCGGCGGGACAAGGTCGCCTGCTCGGCGCGGTACTCCAGGCCTTGCTCGTCCAGCCAGGTTGGCGAGCCGACCCAGATCACCGGTTGGCCGTTATTCTGCCACGTTTTGATGGTCTCAACCAGCAAAGGGGTGATCGTGTCGGGCGGCTGCCGCAGGGCGAGGACGTCGAAGCCATAAATAAATCGCAACGGCGTGCCCCAGACATCNCCCTCGCCCACGGGCGAGGGGTCGTTGAACAACAAGATCGCGCCCGGCGGCAACTCGGAGGCCAGCGCGTCGATCTGTTCGGCGAGGCCGGCNTGATCGACCTGGCTCACGTAGCCCCGCGCCGACCAGCCCAGCCCCGCCAGCCAGAGCAGAGTCAGCGTGACAACGAGCAACGGGCCGAGCGGATGGGGAAGTTTCCTCAGGGCGGCGGATGACGCGGCTTCCCAATCTGACCGGCGAAAGCCGAGGTAACCCAACAAATAGGCCGCGCTCAGGATAAAGAACGGCATGACGGCCGGGACGTAGCGGCGCATGACATAGACGTGATGAGGGTTAGCGCTGATGTTCCACANGTATAGCCCGGCGAACATCGAGCCGAGCGCGAGAACCATGACACTGCGCCGGTTGGCGCGCCACAGCATCAGCCCCGCGCCAAAGACCCCCAACCAGATGCCGAGAGGTGATAAATACCAGCCCAGGCGCAGCCAGTTCTCGTGATTGGTGACCGGGATCTCGCCCGCGCTGAAGACGTCGGGCCGCAGCGTAGTCGCGTTGAGTTCGGGTCGCAGGAACCAACCATAGAGGGCATAGGCGAAAAGGAGCGACAGNAGCACGTAGCGGACGACGCGCTGNGCACGGTCTGGGGCGCGAAAGCGGCTGACGCGCCGCGGCAGCCATAGCAGTAGCAAGGCCAGCCCCAGCAGCCCGANCACCAGAAACGGCCAGAGCCGGCCCAGCAGAATGAACCCATANCCCACCGTCTCNTAGAAATACGGCGCGCTGAGGAAATGGCCNTGCAACAGGGAATNGACNACCAGCAGGGTNAAGGGGACGGCGAACCAGCTATCGCTGCGCTGCCAGCTGCGCAGCCAGCGCCAGCNCAGCACGACGGCAAACACCGGCAATAGCACCAGGCTGTCAATGCGTACTAGAAAGACCGCGCCGAAGGCGCATCCGGCGGCAAACGCCCAGAGGGCGGGCGGGCGACGATCGTCCAGCCAACGGCCGGCGCTCCAGATACCGGCCCACAACAGGAACTGGGTCAGCGCCTCGCTGGTCGGGTAGCGACCAANCCAGACCTGCAATGCCGACAACGTCAGCCCGGCCAGCACCAGCGCGCCGACGACCGGCCCGCCGATATCCCGCGCGGTCAGGTAAACGGCCAGCGTCCCCAGGAGGATCCACAGCCCGGTNAGTAGTAGTTCANCGCGCACGCCGGCCGCGCCNCCGCCGGCCGCGCCGTAGACGATGGCCTGAAATACCGGGTGCAGGGGATAGAATTGCGGCGTCAATTGCCCGGAGGCCTCNTCGGTGACGTAGAAGCCGGGGAGATAATAAGAATTAGCATGCGGCGTATTGGGCAGAGGGCGCAGCACCGCCGCGCGAAGGGCCGGTGGCAGCGCGGCCACCGTCTCATCCGTGACGCGAAAGCCGCCGTCGTGGGCGATCTCCGCCCCCAGGCTGATGTAGACGCCGGCGTCGGCCCCACCGAAGATATATTCGTGCGGGCGAAAGTAGAGCCACAGCGCGGCCGCCAGCCAGACGGCCAGCATCACCCACTCCCTGCGCGCCCACTTGTCTTCGAGCCACGGGCGGCCATCCGGCGGCTGCTCTCTCTTTGTGCCTCTCCACTGCCAGAGCGCCAGCAGGCCGCTTGCCACGGCCGCCGCCGCGATCAGAGCGCTCACGCTGAACACCCCCAACTCCGCCAGTAACAGCGCGATCCAGCCGATAGAGATGAAGCCCAAGACCAGCGCCACAAAAGCCAGCGGGAAATCCCAGTGGCGGCCGCGGGGAATGAACCGGGCCGCGATGAGCGCGCCGGTTATGGCAGCCAGCCCGCTCAGGAGCGGCAGCGCGAGCCAGCTAGCCATTCGGCGGCTCCAGTACAGCCTGGATGAAGTCGGCGTAGGCCGCAGCCACGCGCGCCGGGGCGCACTGTTCCACCGCATACGCGTGGCCCGCCTGCCCCATAGCCCGACGCCTTTCGGAGGATTGGGCCAGCGTCTCCATCGCCCGCCNGAGCGCCTCGCCATCACCGGGAGGAAGCTTGAGGGCGGCGCCGTCCGGAATCTCGCTGTACCAGCCGTGGTCGTAGACGACGAGTGGTTTTTCCGCAGCCATCGCTCGCAGGGCCACGGCCGACGTCTCGCCGACGGNCGGCNGCCGCAGATTGACGACCACATCGACCGTATGAATCCAGTCCACGAACTCGTCGAGGTCCTCGACGTAGCCGGCGCGGAATACCGCGTGGGCCACGCCCAACTGTGCCAGGATGTGGTCCAGGTCGACGNCCGGCTGCGGGTCGCCGACCAGCAGGTAGCGGGCAGAGGGGTAAAGCGCGAGGAGGCCATGGAAAGCCTGCAGCGCCGCGTCGATCCGNTTCTCGCTCGTGATCTGGCCGAAGCTGCCAAACAGAACCACATCGTCCGGCAGGTGGAGCTGAGTCCGGAGCGAGCGTCCGGGGCGTGGCTCGACCAATGCCGGGACGACCGCCAAGGGCAGGTCCGGCCGGTGGCGGCGCGCCCGCTCGGCGACATAGTGGCTGTGGACGATCAGGCCCAGCGAGGCGTCGATGAGTCGCTGGTTGAGCGGCTCCGTGAACAACGGGGCGTCCGCGAGTCCACGCCGCAGGCCGCGAGCCAATAGAAAACCATCCCTGCCGCCCGCGTAACCCATCTCACGCGCATACGACCCCCAATCGCCCTGCCCCACCGTCCGGTGGCGGATAAAGTGGTGGAGNAAATAATCGTGGAGCACCACGACGCCCGGATAGCGCAGCAGCAAGTCGTAGATCGCCTCATGCTGGTCACTGGTGCCCATGTGGTAGAGGGGCAGATCAAACTCGGCGGGGCACAGATGATATTCGCTCGCGGGTTTGACGGGCAGGCCGAGCCACCGGACAGAAGCGGGTTCCGCGGCGAATACGGTCAGTTC